>NZ_JBJXIA010000009.1:0-212688 GCF_046115955.1 Variovorax sp. GrIS 2.14 | reverse complement strand
AACCAGAATGGAAAGGACGCATGGCCGATCACGGGCGCCACTTTCATCCTGATGCAGAAGGTGCAAGACAAGCCAGCCAACGCGACCAGCGTGCTGAAGTTCTTCGACTGGGCCTACAAGAGCGGCGACAAGACGGCTGACGACCTCGACTACGTGCCGATGCCCGACAGCGTGAAGACCGCGATTGCCAAGTCGTGGGGCGATATCAAGGACACGTCGGGCAAGACCGTCGCACCGTCGGCAACCAAGTAAATCGGGTCGGCGCGCATGAGCAGTACACCGCTCGACGGCGCGCCTCCCGCGGAGCCACATACCGTGTCGTCGACTTTCCCCGCTACTTCCGCTCCGCGTGATCCCGCGCTGGAGCGCGCATCGATCAATCCGCCGCGCAACAAACCGCGGTCAGGCCCGATGGCCGACCGCGTGTTCGGGTGGCTCGCGAAGGGCGCCGCGCTGCTCACGCTCGCGATGCTCATCGGCATCCTGCTGTCCCTGTTTGTCGGCGCCTGGCCTGCAATTTCCAAATACGGCCTCGGCTTTTTGACCAGCACGACATGGGACCCGGTCCGCGAGGAGTACGGCGGCCTCGTGATGATCTACGGCACGCTGGCGACCTCGTTCATCGCGCTGGTGATCGCCGTACCGGTGAGCTTCGGCATCGCACTGTTCCTTACCGAACTCTCGCCTTCTTGGCTGAAGCGTCCGTTGGGCACGGCCATCGAATTGCTCGCTGCAGTGCCGTCGATCGTCTATGGCATGTGGGGCTTGCTGGTGTTCGGCCCGATCCTCAGCGTCTATATCCAGCAGCCTTTGCAGAAGGCGTTTGCCGGCATTCCGTATTTGAGCGCGCTGGTGTCCGGCCCGCCGGTCGGCATCGGCATCCTGTCGGCCGGCATCATCCTGGCGATCATGATCATTCCGTTCATCGCCTCGGTCATGCGTGACGTATTCGAGGTGACGCCCGCTCTCCTGAAGGAATCGGCCTACGGGCTCGGCTCGACCACCTGGGAAGTCGTCAGCAAGGTGGTGCTGCCGTACACCAAGGCCGGCGTCGTCGGCGGCATCATGCTCGGCCTCGGTCGTGCGCTCGGCGAAACGATGGCCGTCACATTCGTGATCGGCAATGCCAACCAGCTCAACTCGCTGTCGGTCTTCGAGGCTGCAAACAGCATCACCTCGGCGCTCGCCAACGAGTTCGCCGAAGCCGGCGCAGGGCTGCACCAGGCGGCGCTGATGTACTTGGGCCTCGTGCTGTTCTTCATCACCTTCGTCGTGCTCACGCTGTCGAAGTTGCTGCTGGCAAGAATGAAGAAGAGCGAAGGGACCAAATCATGACCACAGCGGAACGTTTGCTGGAGGCCAACGCCCTTCAGGCGACGCGTGCGGCACGCTTTGCAACGCGCAAGCGCGTCAACCAAGTGGCGCTCGTACTGTCGCTCGCCGCGATGGCATTTGGGGTGTTCTGGCTGGTGTGGATCCTTTGGGAGACGCTGCGCCAAGGCATCGGAGGACTCGCGATCGCGACCTTCACCGAGATGACGCCGCCGCCCAACGAAGTCGGTGGCATCGCCAACGCGATCTTCGGCTCGCTGGTGATGGTGGCGATGGCGACTTTCGTCGGAACGCCCATCGGCATCATGGCCGGCATCTACCTGGCTGAATACAACCCCAAGGGCTGGCTGTCGAGCGTGACCCGCTTCGTCAACGACATCCTGCTGTCGGCACCGTCGATCGTGATCGGGCTTTTCGTCTACGCGGTGGTCGTTGCGTACTTCAAAAGTTTCTCGGGTCTGGCCGGCGCGCTGGCCCTGGCGCTGATCGTCATTCCTGTCGTGATCCGCACGACCGAAAACATGTTGCAACTCGTGCCACCGGGTCTACGTGAAGCAGCCTATGCATTGGGCGCGCCGAAGTGGAAAGTGATCATCAGCATCACGCTGCGTGCGGCGCGCGCCGGTGTGGTCACGGGCGTGTTGCTGGCCGTGGCACGCATTGCCGGCGAGACAGCGCCTCTTCTCTTTACCGCGCTCAACAACCAGTTCTGGACCGCGGACATCACGCAACCGATGGCAAGCCTCCCGGTGACCATCTTCAAGTTCGCGATGAGTCCGTATGAAAACTGGCAACAGCTGGCTTGGGCCGGCGTGTTCCTCATCACCGCGGCGGTGTTGGCCCTCAATATTCTGGCGCGCGTGTTGACGCGCACCAAGCTCTGAAAGCGATCATGTCAGCTGTGTTGTCCCAACCCTTCGCGCAAGCTGCGCGTTCCAAGATCTCGGTCAAGGATCTGAACTTCTACTACGGCAAGTTCCACGCGCTCAAGGGCATCAACCTCGAGATTCCGGAGAACAAGGTGACGGCCTTCATCGGCCCATCCGGCTGCGGCAAGTCGACCTTGCTGCGCACCTTCAACCGCATGTTCGAGCTGTACCCGGAGCAACGCGCCGAAGGCACGATCTCGCTCGACGGCGAAGACCTGTTGGCGTCGAAGCAGGACGTGGCGCTGATCCGCGCGAAGATCGGCATGGTGTTTCAGAAGCCGACGCCGTTCCCGATGTCGATCTACGACAACGTCGCTTTCGGCGTGAAGCTTTTCGAGAGCTTGAGTTCCAGCGATATGGACGAGCGCGTCGAGTGGGCACTCAAGAAGGCCGCGCTCTGGACCGAAGTGCGCGACAAGCTCCAGCAAAGCGGCTCCGGTCTCTCGGGCGGCCAGCAGCAGCGGCTGTGCATCGCACGTGGCATCGCGATCAAGCCTGAAGTCTTGCTGCTCGACGAGCCGTGCTCTGCGCTCGACCCGATCTCTACCGCCAAGATCGAAGAGCTCATCGCCGAGCTCAAGAGCGAGTACACCGTGGTCATCGTGACGCACAACATGCAGCAGGCCGCGCGCTGCAGCGACTACACGGCTTACATGTACCTGGGCGACCTCATCGAGTTCGGCGCGACGGAACAGATGTTCTTCAAGCCGCAGCGCAAAGAGACCGAGGACTACATCACCGGCCGTTTCGGCTAAGGGGACAACAAGATGACCGAAAAGCATTTATCCAGCCAGTTCGATACCGAACTCAACGGCGTCTCGTCTCGCGTGATGGAGCTCGGCGGCATGGTCGAGGCCCAGATTCACCAGGCTGTCTATGCGCTCGCTGAGTTCGACCCTGAAGCGGCCGATCGCGTGATGGAAACCGAGCACCGAGTCAACGCGATGGAGATCGACATCGACCGTGAGCTGTCGTCGATCATCGCGCGGCGTCAGCCGACCGCACGCGATCTGCGCCTGCTGATCGCCATCTCCAAGACCACTGCCAATCTCGAGCGCGTGGGCGACGAGGCGAACAAGATCGCACGGATGGTCAAGTCGATCATCGAGAGCGGTGCGTCGCGCACGCTGCCATCGACCGAGATCCGTATTGCCGCCGACATGGCTTCCGGCCTGCTGCGCAAGGCGCTGGATGCGTTCGCCCGGCTTGACACGGCCGCGGCACTGTCCATCCTGAAAGAAGACGACCTGATCGACAAGGAGTTCGACGGCTTCGTGCGGAAGCTGGTGACTTACATGATGGAAGACCCGCGCACCATCTCGGCCAGCCTCGACCTGCTGTTTCTTGCCAAGGCGATCGAGCGTATCGGCGACCACGCCAAGAACATTGCGGAGTTCATCATCTACATCGTCAAGGGCGCCGATGTGCGGCACACTTCGATGGAAGCCATTGAGTCGGTCCTGCTTTGATCCTTGCAGAAAGATGAAGAAACCTCGCGTCCTTATCGTTGAAGACGAGTCGTCGATCGCCGAGCTGATCGCGGTCAATCTGCGGCACAACGGGTTCGACCCGATCTGGTCGGAAGACGGCGTATCGGCGCAGCGCGAGATCGATACGCTGGCGCCCGATTTGATCCTGCTCGACTGGATGCTTCCGGGCCAGAGCGGCTTGCAGCTCGCGCGGCAATGGCGCAAAGACCCCAACACCAAGGCGATCCCGATCCTGATGTTGACGGCGCGTGGCGACGAGCCCGACAAGGTGGCCGGGCTAGACGCCGGTGCTGACGACTACATCACCAAGCCGTTTTCGACGCAAGAGCTGCTGGCGCGCATCCGTGCCGTGCTGCGGCGCCGCACGCCCGAAGCACCGGCCGAGCGCATTGAGATCGGCGAGCTGGTGCTCGACACCGCGACGCATCGCGTGACCTGGCAGGGCGGGGCGCTCAAGGTCGGTCCGACCGAGTTCAAGCTGCTGGGCTACCTGATGCAAAACGCGGAGCGCGTGCACAGCCGCTCGCAGTTGCTCGACAAAGTGTGGGGTGATCACGTTTACATCGAAGAGCGCACGGTCGACGTGCATGTGAAGCGACTGCGCGAGTCGCTCGGCGGTGCCGCGCCGATGGTCGAGACGGTGCGCGGTGCAGGCTATCGCCTGACTGCCCAAGCGACTGTTTGAACGCCCCGGCTGGCCGGCGGCCTGCTTGGCAGGCGCGGGGATAATCGCCCGCGATGCCTTTTCAAATTGCCACGTTTTTCATAGCCTCCCTTGCCGGCGCCGCGTGCGCTGCGGCGCTGACGGGATGGCACTTCGTATGGCTCGGTGCGTGGATCGGCGCATTGCTCTGGTTGCTGCTCGACGCATGGCGCGCGCAGCGATTGCTGAAAGTGCTGCGGTCCGACGTCTCGGCCTTGCCTTCGCGCGGAGCGGGGATATGGGGCGAGTTGTCGGAACGCATTCGCAAGCTGCTGCGCGAACGCGATCAGCAGATCCGACAATCCGAAGACCGGTTGCAGGAGTTCCTTGCGGCCATTCAGGCTTCGCCCAACGGCGTGGTGCTGCTCGATGAGCAGGGCCGCATCGAGTGGTGCAACCAGACGGCCGCGGCGCAGTTCGGCATCGACGCCGAGCGTGACCTGCTGCAGCACCTGGGCAACCTGGTGCGTGACCCGGCCTTCATCGCTTACCTTGCTTCCTGGAACTACAGCCGCGATGTGGTCATCGACGCGCCTGCCGCCCGCTCGAGCGGGCAACGCAGCCACGCAGTGCGGCTGTCGGTGCAGGTGCATCCATACGCCGGCAACCGACGCATGCTGCTGACGCGCGACATTACTTCACTGGAACAGGCCGAAGCCATGCGGCGCGATTTTGTCGCCAATGTCTCGCACGAGATTCGTACGCCGCTCACGGTGCTGGCTGGATTCGTAGAGACGCTGCAGAACCTGCCGCTCGATGCGGAAGAGCGGTCACGTTACCTGGCGTTGATGGCGCAGCAGTCGACCCGCATGGAAACGCTGGTCAATGATTTGCTCACTCTGTCTCGGCTCGAGGGCAGTCCGGCGCCTGCGGCGACACAGTGGACGCGTGCGCGAGCACTGTTGGCACACAGTGAAGACGAGGCACGGGGCTTGTCGAGCCGGCTGGCACCGCTGGGGCATCGGCTCACTTTTTCGCTGGACGACGACTCGGAGATATCGGGCGCACCGGTCGAACTCCAAAGCGCCATGTCGAACTTGGTGAGCAACGCGGTGCGCTACACACCGGGCGGTGGCGAGGTGGTTGTGACATGGAAGCTGCTTCCTGATGGACGCGGCGAGTACGCCGTGCGCGACAGCGGTCCCGGCATTGCCGCGGAGCACATCCCGCGGCTGACGGAGCGCTTCTACCGTGTCGATCGCAGCCGGTCTCGCGAGACCGGCGGGACGGGGCTGGGCCTGGCGATCGTCAAGCACGTCGCGCAGCGACATGGTGCCGAGCTGCGCATCGAAAGTACGTTGGGGCAGGGCTCGCGTTTTGCGCTGGTGTTTCCGGCCAAGCGCGTGCGCGAGGCGCGTGTGACGTCAATCTGATCGGCGATCCGATCGCCCAGGGCGCAAGCTTTTGCCCATGGTCTGCCAGAGCAAGACGACGAAGAGCAAAGCCGTCACCCACAACGCCGCCGCGCTCGTCAGCCAGAACGTGAGTGGCGACGGCATCGCGGCGAAGGGCCCGAAGCCATGGAAGGCCAGCCAGTAGCTGCCGCCCAGCCCGGCACCCCACAGCAGCGCGCAATAGATGGCCAGCGGCGCGACCGCCACGCCGTAGCATCGCAGGACGAAGACACACATCGTCTGTACGGAATCGGCCAGGTGATAGGCGGCAGTCGCTAGCAGCAACACGGCCGCCATCTGAACCACCGCCGGGTTCTGCGAGTACACGGCGGGCAACTGCCAGCGCAGCGCCACCATGAGGCCGGCCACCACCAGCGAGCACAGCAGCGCCATGCCGAGCCCGGTGAGGCACGCGTGCCGTGCCTTGACCGGATCGCCGGCGCCCAACCAGTAGCTCACGCGCGAACTCGTCGCCAGACCAAGCGACAACGGCACCATGTACGCCACGGCCGTGAGATTGGAGGCGATCTGGTGTGCCGCCGACGAGACGGTGCCGAGCCGCGCGATGAACAGCGCCAGCAGCGTGAAGGACGTGACTTCGACCAGCACCGCCAGACCGCCGGGCACGCCCAGTCGCGCGAACTGCCGGAGCTGGCGCCAATCCGGTGGCTCGATGCGTTGCCAGAACCGATAGGCACGGTAGTAGGCGGCGTTGCGCATCAACCAGAGCGCCAGTCCGAGCATCGTGTAGTTGACGACCAGCGTGGCCCACGCCGCGCCTGCAAGGCCCATCGCGGGCAGGCCCGCGCCGCCGAAAGTGAACCAGATCGACAGCGGCAACTTGATACACAGCGAGCCGATCTGCAGCCAGGTCACGAGGCGCGGTCGACCGAGACTCTGGTTGAGCGTGCTGAACACGCGGAACAGCAGCGCAGGCGGGAGCGCCCAGGCCAGCACCGCGAGGTACGTTTCCACAGTGGCCTGCATCGTCGGCGGAACCTCCGTCCAGCGCAGCAACGGTCCGGGCGCCATCAACACCGCCATGCCCAGGACGATGGCGACGAGGCAAACGTAGAGCGACTGCCGTACCGAGCGGCCAACCTCGTCGGCGCGGTTGGCGCCATGCAACTGGGCCCATATCGGCAGCAGCGCCTGCAAACCGCCGATCAACGACACGTAGACGCTAATGAAGATGGCGGCACCGACGGAGAGCGCAGCCAGTGCGCCTTCGGCATAGCGGCCTGCGACGATGGTGTCGATGACCCCGAAGGCCATCACGGCCAGCTGGCCGACCAGCACCGTACCGGCGTGCGCAGCGATCACCCGCCGTTCGTTGCTGATGCTGCTCACGTCAAGGTGTGATGCGCTGGAACAGCAGCAAGTCGTCTGCTGCGCTGGTCGGGCGCCGCAAGGTGCCGCTGAGGCGCCATTGGTCCATGCTGACGATGTTGTGCAGCGTCGCGATAGCTTCAGGACTGATGAGCAGCCATGGGCAGGCCTCGCCGCCCACCAGCGGAGACAACTCGAACTGCCCGTGGTAGCGCAGCGCCGCGATGTGTTGCCTGCTCAACGCGAGCTCCGAAATGCATGCTGGCCGGCCGACGCGTTCTGCGATCGCATTCACCTGTGGCACGTAGCTGCGCGCGTAGTCGAGCAGCGGCAGCCACAGCGTCATGAGCAGCATCCAGCACAGCGCCGCGCCGCCCGCCGGCAGCACCAATGTTTTCCACAGGGCGGCCCGATGGCGTCCGGTACGCCACCGCACCAGCCAGCACCACGCCACGGTCGCCAGCACCGCGAAGACGAAAGCCGCCAGCGAAAAAGAAGGGACGAAGCCCGGCGCCAGACGCGCGACGTTGGCTGCCGGCTTGGCAGGCACGCCGGTTTGTATCGCGATCCAGATGACCCAGATGATCAGCGCGGAGCCACTGAAGAAGAGCAGCGTGAACCAGTCGATGATGGCTGCGGCACTGCGCCGGAATGTGGGCAATGCGAATGCCGCCAACGTCGCGAATGCGGGCAACCCGAGCAGCAAGGCGCGCTCCGAAAAATCGGTGGTCACAGTCGCGGCCAGTGGCACCAGCATGAACAGGAGCGGAATCGCGACGTGTCGCGCGTTGAGCTGACGACGCCACCGCCACAGCGTCCACAAGGCGAGCGGCCAGGCCGGCCAGGTGAACCAGATGACGAGCTTGGCCAGACTGCGAATGTCGCCGAGGGTCGACGAGCCGGAGCGATGGCCGGGCAGGGCGATATGCCAATGCGCGAGATGCAGCCGTGCGGCGAGCAAGACTGCCAGCAACGTGATGCCCGCGATGACCCAAGCTGCAGCGGCCGAATAGCCAGTGCCTTCTGCCGCGTCATCCGCTTGACGAAACGCATCGCGGCGTCGCTCGGTGAACACCAGAGCCGATGAACCCACGCCGAGGAGCAGCGCGATCGTCGGTGCACCGCTCAATGCCATGCCAACGGCACCGACCACCAGCGCGATGACCGCGCCGATGCGACGAAAGGGAAGCGCCGCCACGCCATAGAACATGTGCGACACGAAGAAAAGCTGCGCCAGTGCCGGCGTCGTTTCGTGGCCGAGCTGCGCCAGGCCGAGGCACGCCAGCAGCGCCAGCAGCGCTGCATCGGCCATCGCGCGGGCGTAGTCGACCGGACGCGCCTCGCCTCCGAAGGCAAACGCCACGGGCTGCGCGCGCGGTGTGCGGGCAAGGTAGTAAACCGCGTACCAGGTGGCGGTGAAAGCGCCCCACAGCAGCAGGGCGAAAGCGATGCGCACCGCCAGATCGGGGTTGAGCCATGCCGGTGCGATCTTGATCGCCAGCGCACCGATCCAGTAAGGCAGGAGCGCAGGTGTTTCGGGCTTGAGGCCAAGCAGGGAGGGATCGAACCAGCGGGCGATACCCCCGGTTGCCCGCGCAAGTTCAGCCATGTAGCCGAAGGAGACGATGTCTGCGGTTTTCCAGGGACCGCGGCCGAGCAGGCCGGGCATCAGGTACGCCGCGCACAGCAACAGCAGCGCGATGCGCGGTAAGCGGCGCACGGCGTTCTGCGCAACGATCGCGGGCGTCGGTTGGTTCACTGAGAGCAGAGGATACGCAAGCTGGTCGAGCTTTGAAGAAGCAGTTGGTGGAGCGGCCAAGAAAAAGGGCAGCGCGGTAAACCGGGCTGCCCTCGTCTGGAAGCGCCTGCCTTACTTGGCGGCAGCGCCGGTCGTCTTGCCGAAACGGTTGCGGAACCGTTCGACGCGACCACCCATGTTGTCGACAGACTTTTGCGTGCCCGTGTAGAACGGATGCGATTCGCTGGAAGTGTCGAGCTTGAACAGCGGCAATTCGCGGCCGTCGTCGGTCTTGCCCATTTCCTTGGTGTTCGCGCACGAACGGGTCACGAACTTGAAGCCGTTCGACAAGTCGACGAACAGGACTTCCCGGTAGTTCGGGTGAATGCCTTCTTTCATGGTCTTTTCCTTTGGGTCGATGCGAGAGCCACTAGATGTCGGCACGGCGCCAAACTGCACTTTTCGCGTAGCCCACGATTATCGCATACTGCCCTGTTATCGAGTAACAGACCTCATCCGTATGATTTTGAAACCACTGCGTGTTGGCCTCGTCGGCTACGGCTTTGCCGGCCAGACCTTTCATGCCCCCGTGCTGTCGGCCGTGCCCGGGATGGAACTTGCCGCGGTAGCGAGTTCCCAAGGCGACAAGGTGGCAGCGGAGTGGCCGGGCGCAGCGGTCGTCGCGGATGTGGGAGCCTTGGTGGCGGGGCAAGACGTCGACCTCGTCGTTGTCGCCACACCCAATGCACAGCACTTTCCGGTCGCCAAAGCGGCGCTCGAAGCTGGCAAGCATGTGGTCGTCGACAAGCCGTTCACGCTGGATGCGTCCGAAGCGCGCGAGCTTGCCGCTCTTGCACAGCGCCGGGGTGTGCTCCTGTCGGTCTATCAAAATCGGCGTTTCGATGCCGATTTTTTGACGCTACGCGATCTGCTCGCCAGTGGCGACGTCGGGCGGCCGGTGTACTTCGAATCGCACTTCGATCGCTTCCGGCCGGAGGTGCGTGATCGCTGGCGCGAACGGGCCGTGCCAGGCGCCGGTCTTTGGATCGATCTGGGCGCGCATCTTCTGGATCAGGCGTTGCAGTTGTTCGGCAAGCCCGACACCTTGCAACTAGACAGCGCAGTGTTGCGCGAGGGCGCCGTGGTCGAGGATTACTTTCATGCCGTGCTGCGCTATGAACGGGGTCCGCATGCGCCGTTGCGTGTCGTGCTGCATGCGACCACGCTCGCTGCCCACGCTTCGCCGCGCTACCTGATGCATGGCACACGCGGCAGTTACGTCAAGTACGGCGTCGACTCACAAGAAGACGCACTGCGCGCAGGGCTGCGACCCGGCGGTGACGACTGGGGCATCGATCCGCTGCTCGGCGAGTTGACGCTGATGGCTGCGGGCAGTTGGGTGCAGACAAAGACGCAGCCGAATCGGCGCGGCAACTACGTCGACTATTACGCTGCGGTGCGCGACGCGATCCTCGGCGAAGGCCCGAATCCGGTGCCGCCCGCCGAAGCAGTCGCGCTGATGGAGTTGCTCGACCTGGGCCGGCAAAGCGCAGTGGATGGCCGAGCGCTGCGGCCATAAAAAACGCCCGCTAAGCGGGCGTCTTCGAAGGCGAGGGCGTATAAGCGGATCAGCCGCCTCGACGCATCATGTCGAAAAACTCGACATTGGACTTCGTCGCCTTCATGTTCTTCAACATGAGCTCCATCGACTCGATCTCGTCCATGTTGTACATGAGCTGGCGCAATATGCGCGTCTTCTGAAGGATCTCGGGAGCCAGCAGCAGTTCTTCGCGTCGCGTACCGCTGCGGTTCAGCTGAATCGACGGGAACACACGCTTTTCATACAGACGGCGGTCGAGATGGATTTCGGAGTTGCCGGTGCCCTTGAACTCTTCGAAAATAACTTCGTCCATGCGGCTGCCGGTGTCGATCAGCGCAGTGCCGATGATCGTCAGCGACCCGCCTTCTTCGACGTTTCGCGCTGCGCCGAGGAAGCGCTTGGGCCGTTGCAGTGCGTTCGAATCGACACCGCCGGTGAGCACCTTGCCCGACGACGGCACGACGTTGTTGTAGGCACGTGCCAGACGCGTGATCGAGTCCAGCAGGATCACTACATCCTTCTTGAGTTCGACCAGGCGCTTGGCGCGCTCGATCACCATTTCGGCGACGTGCACGTGGCGCGCAGCCGGTTCGTCGAAGGTCGATGCAATGACTTCGCCCTTCACGGTGCGCTGCATTTCGGTCACTTCTTCAGGGCGCTCGTCGATGAGCAGCACCATCATGTGAACGTCCGGGTAGTTGGCGCTGATCGCGTGCGCGATGTGCTGCATCATCACCGTCTTGCCGCTCTTGGGCGGGGCCACGAGCAACGCACGCTGTCCGCGGCCGATGGGCGCGATGATGTCGATGATGCGGCCGGTGATGTTCTCTTCGCCCTTGACGCCGTCTCGCTCGAGCTTCATCTGTTCCTTGGGGAACAGCGGCGTCAAGTTCTCGAACATGACCTTGTGCTTGTTTTGCTCCGGCGGGCCGTCGTTAACCTTGTCGAGCTTGGTCAGCGCGAAGTAACGCTCGCCGTCTTTGGGCGTACGCACTTCGCCTTCGATCATGTCGCCGGTGTGCAGGTTGAAGCGCCGCACCTGGCTCGGGCTGATGTAGATGTCGTCGGTGCTGGCGGTGAAGCTGGTGTCCGGGCTTCGCAAGAAGCCGAACCCGTCGGGCAGGATTTCGAGGACGCCGTCGGCAAAAACCTGTTCGCCGGCCTTCGCGCGCTTCTTGATGATCGCGAACATCAGCTCCTGCTTGCGCATGCGGCCGACATTTTCGATCTCAAGGGCTTCGGCCTGCTTGAGGACTTCAGACACGTGGAGTGCCTTGAGTTCGTTTAAGTGCATGGAATGACCCCTCGCGGGGAAATCTGACTGGAAAACTAAGAGGGGGGGGTTTGATGTGAAGCTAGAGGCGCATCACAAACCGGGGAAACTTCAACCTGCGAACCGGGCGCCGTGGCGAACCGATCACTTGCTGCCGATTATGCAGCAAATTAAGCGGGCAGCGCCTTGCGCGCCACCCGCGTCGAAAATCACGCCAGTTGCTGATCGATGAAAGCGGTCAATTGAGCTTTGCTCATGGCGCCGACTTTGGTCGCAGCGAGTTGGCCGTCTTTGAACAGCATCAGCGTCGGAATGCCACGAATACCGAACTTGGCGGGGATGTCGCGGTTCTCGTCCACATTCATCTTTGCGATCTGCAGCTTGCCTTCATAGGTTGCGGACACCTCGTCCAGAATGGGCGCGATCATCTTGCACGGACCGCACCATTCCGCCCAGTAGTCCACCAGCACAGGTTTGCCCGACTTGAGCACGTCGGCTTCGAACGAAGAATCGGAGATATGTTTGATGAGGTCGCTGGCCATGTGGTTTCCTTGTGCGCAGAGAGAGTTTTGGTACAGCTAAAGTGAGGTTTATTGTGACAGAAACCAAGTAGCGGCGCGCCGCGCACCGAGGCTATGGCAACGATAGCCAAAGCTTGCCGAAACCGCCTCAAGTCGTTTCAAAACTCCAGTGAATTCCCGATACAAAAACATGACCGACGTCCATCCGATTCGGGCTTTGTGGTGCAACGCCTCCAACGGTGTCATCGCTCGCATATCGCACCATCTGGCGAGCCGGCGAGTGCATGCGGCGCGCACGGTCGTGCTCGTGCCCTATGCGCAGCTCATGGGGGTCGCGCGAGATATGTGGGCGGAGGTTGCGGGTGCCGGATTCGCGCCACGCTTCGAGACCACCCGCAACTGGGCGAGCGACACCGGTGGCTTCTTGCCGACAGGCTACGACATCGCGTTCGACATGGCGCGCGATCTTGTCACGGCGCAATCGTTGTTGATGCAAGCTGGCTTCGGCAACGAGCGCCTTGCGCTCTCAGGCCGCGTCGTCGAACTCGCGATGCAGTTGGCACCGCTGGCTGCGGCCGAGTTGCCGCAAGACCGCGCTGTGTGGTCGCAACGTGTCGATCGTGTTGCCGATGCAGGTCACGAGTCCGAATGGTTCAAGATAGAAGGCGCGCTGATTCGCATCGCTATCGTCTGGGCGGCCACGTCGGCCTACGCAACCGATGTGCTGTTCAGCGATGCGGCACGCAAGCAGGTCGATGCGCTCATCGTTCTCGACGGTTATCAGACCGATCCGTTGACTCAGAAGCTCGTCGCACTATGGGGCGACAGTGCTGTCCACATGTCACTGAAACACGCTCCGTTATCCGATGCGCAAGCAGAGGCGCCACCCGCAGCGGCGTTGCACGTCGCGCTCGACCCCGAAGACGAAGCAGCACTGGCCACCGCCTGCGTGTTGCGTCATCTGGCGGAAGGCCGCGCGCCCGTCGCATTGATCGCCACCGACCGCGCCTTGACGCGCCGTATCGGCGCCCAACTCGCTGCTCAGGGTGTGGCGACGCACGATGAAACCGGGTGGAAACTTTCCACCACGCGCGCTGCTGCGACGCTGATGAGCGCGCTGCGTGCCTGTGCGCATGACGCGACGAGCGATCAGGTGCTCGACTGGCTCAAGAGCGCGGCCGACACGAGCGCGGAGTCGCCCGCAGACTCATCGATGCTGCAATTGATGGAGGCCAGGATGCGACGCGAGGGCCAGCGCGACTGGCTCGCTTGGTGTGCCCATCTGGCGCGCAGGGAACGCGAGCAGGATCTCGCTCTACTCACTTTCACCAAAGCCATCGAGGCGCGTCGCGCGCCGATGGCACGCGCCCGTCCGCTGGGCGACTGGCTCCGCAGCCTGTGTGAATTGTTGAGAGCAGCAGGGCAATGGGACGCGCTCGCCGTCGACATCGCCGGGGCGAAGGTGATCACTGCTTTGTGGCTCGATGACTTAGACAGCGACGGTGGCGAATTCGATGGCGTGCGTCACACGCTTGCCGAGTTCACCGCGTGGGCACGCGACGTTCTCGAAGATGGCAGCTTCAGGCCATCGACCGGTGGGCATGCGCCTCAGGTCGTCGTACTGCCGCTGCATCAACTGCTGGGCCGTGCCTTCGGCGCCATCGTGATGCCGGGCTGCGACGATAGGCGCCTTCCCGCATCACCCGAACCACCGGGCAACTGGAGCAAAGCACAGCGCGCCGAACTCGGCTTGCCTTCACGCGAAGCACTCGAAGCGGCGCAACGTGCCGCATGGGTAGCTGTCCTTCGCAATCCGTCGTGCGAACTGTTGTGGCGCCAGTCGGATGCCAGCGGGGAGCCAGTGCGGCCCAGTCCGCTGGTGCAGGCCTTGCAGTTAGATCACGCTGCAAGTGTGGCAACCGATCCGCGCACCGTGCGTGAAGTGCCGTTGAACCCGACGCTGCGTCCGATGCCCACCGGCGAGCGGTTGCCCATCGAAAACATCTCGACCAGCGTGTACGAAGACCTTCGCCGCTGCCCTTACCGCTTCTTTGCCATGCGGCAAATCGGCTTGCGCAGCGCCGACGAGCTCGATGCCGAGGTCGACAAGCGCGACTTCGGCAACTGGCTGCATGCGGTGCTCGGGCACTTCCATGAAGCGCTGCAGAAAGCGCCGACAAGCGATCTCGCTTTGCGAAAGTCGATGCTCGCGTCGGCCCAGCACGGGGCCACGCAGGAATTCGGCCTGTCGGAAGCGGAGTTCCTGCCCTTTGCCGCGGCATGGCCCGCCGTGCGTGATGGCTACCTGTCCTGGCTCACGAAGCACGAGGCCGACGGCACCGTCTTCGTCGAGGCCGAGCCTTGGAAGGAGCAGCGCCTGGGCAACCTCAAATTGGTCGGCCGCCTCGACCGAATCGATCGTTCGCCCGACGGCCGAGCCTTTGTCATCGA
Source organism: Variovorax sp. GrIS 2.14 (assembly GCF_046115955.1). Taxonomy (NCBI): domain Bacteria; kingdom Pseudomonadati; phylum Pseudomonadota; class Betaproteobacteria; order Burkholderiales; family Comamonadaceae; genus Variovorax; species Variovorax sp. GrIS 2.14. Next base: position 197,928 of record NZ_JBJXIA010000009.1, on the reverse strand, counting down.
CTACAAAACCGAATCGGCCGCCAAGACCAAAGATCGAATCAAAGATCCGACCGAAGACACGCAGCTCGCCTTCTACGCCGCACTGGTTGCCGACGACACATTGCGCGCGGCCTACGTCAACGTCGGCGAAAAGTCGTCGGGCACGCAGACCGTTGAGCAAGACGAAGTGGTCGACGCGCGCGATGCACTGGTGGCAGGGCTCATCCACGACTTCGCACGGATTGCCGAGGGCGCAGCGTTGCCTGCCCTCGGCGAAGGCGCGGTCTGCGATCACTGTTCGGCGCGCGGCCTCTGCCGCAAAGACTTTTGGGAGCTCGCGGCATGAGCGCGCCTGCGTACGGACGCAACGGCAAGCCCGTCACCCGCGAAGCCTTCTACGCGGTTGCCTGCGACCCGCGCCGCTCGGTCGCGGTCGAGGCATGCGCCGGTGCCGGCAAGACCTGGATGCTGGTGTCGCGCATCGTGCGTGCCTTGCTGGAGCAGGGCGATGGCGCGTGCGAAGCGCACGAGATCCTGGCCATCACTTTCACCAAAAAGGCGGCTGGAGAAATGCGCGAGCGGCTCGATCAGTGGCTCGAAGATTTCGCGCAGCGCACGACTGACGAACTGGTGGGCGAACTGATCGTGCGCGGCGTCGAACCAGCCGAAGCTGCGGAGGCTGCGCCGCGCTTGCAAAGCCTCTATCGCCGATTGCTGGACGGCGGTCGACCGGTGCAATTCAGGACCTTCCACGCATGGTTTGCGGGCCTGTTGCGCAACGCGCCGCTGGCTGTGCTGCGCGACCTGAAGCTGCCTGCCAACTACGAGTTGCTCGAAGACGATGCAGAGGCGCGCGCGCACACCTGGCGGCCCTTCTTCGAAGCGTTGACCGAAGACAAAGACGCGCTCGCCGACTACTACGCGGTCGTCGCAACCCATGGTCGTTCGCAGGCCACGAAGGCGTTGGGCGAAGCGTTGACGCGGCGCGTGGAGTTCGCGCTGGCCGATGCTGAATCTTCGGTGCAGCACTTCGGCACGCTGTACCCGGCGCTGGCCGGCTTCGATTCGCCGACACATGGCTTGCGCGGCGACTTCGTTCGACAGCAGTGGTTGGCCCGCGCTGCCACGTTGGGCCGTGAAGCCAACAAGACTCCGCAGAAGGCCGCGGAAGTCATCGTCGATGTGTTCGGCTCAAGCCCACTTGAAGACGAAGCATTGCCAGGCGTACTGACACGCTTGCGCAAAGCATTCTTCGTCGCGACCGAAGACCGCCTCAACAAGAACTTGCAGAAATACGCGGCTGCGCAAGAGGCCGAAGCCGATCTTCAGTTGCTGTGCGCCGCCGAGGCGCAACACGCCGCGTGGCTGTACCAACAGCGCATGACGCGGCTCACCCGCGTGCTACTGGCCTCCTTTGCCGCGGTCAAGCGCGCGCATGGCTGGGTCGACATGAACGACGTCGAGCAGGCCGCGCAGATGCTGCTCGGCGAGTCGGCCTTGTCGGGCTGGGTGCAGGAGCGTCTCGACGCACGCATCGCGCATTTGCTGATCGATGAATTCCAGGACACCAACCCGCTGCAGTGGCACGCGCTCTACAGCTGGCTGAGCGCTTATGGCGGCGCGGTGGGCCGTGCGCCGCGTGTCTTTATCGTCGGCGATCCGAAGCAGAGCATCTATCGCTTTCGCCGCGCCGAGCCGCAAGTTTTCATCGCTGCCAAGGCATTCGTCGTCGACGTGCTGGACGGCGATCGGCTCGATTGCGATCACACGCATCGCAATGCGCTAGCAGTTGTAGGCCTCGTCAACCAGGCAATGGGCGCGGCGCAAGAGGCCGGTGAGTTCGATGGCTACCGCGCGCACACGACCGAGCGCCGCGACGATGGCGAAGTGCTCAAGCTGCCGCCGATCGGGCGCGATGCGGTGAACGATGCGGCCGCTGCGGCACCGGCCGATGACGGCATGCTGCATTGGCGCGACAGCCTCACGACCCCGCGGGTGCTGCCCGAAGAGCAACTTCTGCAAAAGGAGTGCGAGCAGGCCGCGCGCTGGATAGCGCAGCGCATCGCCGATGGCACGCCGCCGAAGCAAATCATGGTGCTGGCCCGTCGCCGCAGCCGGCTTGCTGCCATGCAGGATGCCCTGCGCGAGTTGCACATCCCGACCCAGCAGCCCGAGAAGAATGAACTGCACGATGCGCCCGAGGTGCAAGACATCGTCGCGCTGGTCGATGTGCTGGTTTCGCCGGCGCACGATCTTTCGCTGGCGCGCGCGCTCAAGTCGCCGCTGTTTGGCATCGGCGACGACGACCTGGTTCAATTGGCATTGCGGCAGCGCGCGCGGCCCGGTACGCCGTGGCTGGCGCTGCTCATGGGCGATGACTTGCCTGCTGTGCTCACACCACTCGGCGAGCGGCTGCAGCGCTGGCAGACTTTGCTGGCGACACTGCCGCCGCACGACGCGCTCGACGCGATCTATCACGACGGCGATGTGTTGGCCCGTTTTGGTGCCGCGGCACCGGCAGCGTTGCGCCAGACGGTGCTCGCCAATCTGCGCGGGCTGCTCGCAGCATCGCTTGAAATCGATGGCGCCCGGTTTGCCACGCCTTACGGATTGGTGCGTGCGCTGCGTGCTGGTGGCGTCCGCGCACCGGCCGTCACCGCGCCCGATGCGGTGCGGCTGCTGACCGTCCACGGCGCGAAGGGTCTCGAAGCCGACAACGTTGTCCTGCTCGACTGCGACGCCGCAGCGGCACGCTCGCAAACGATGGGCGTGCTGGTCGAGTGGAAAGGCGGCGACAGCAAGCCGACGCGCTTCGTTTTCATGGCCAGTGAGAAGTCGCCGCCAGCCTGCGCGACACCGTTGCTCGAAGAAGAGCAACGTGCACGGCATCGTGAAGAGCTGAATGGGCTCTATGTGGCGACCACGCGAGCCCGCGAACGCCTTGTGCTGTCGGCTGTCGAGCCGGCACGACAGAACGAAGGCAGCTGGTGGGTGCGCCTCGAACGCGGGTGCACGCCGATCGAGGTAGATGAGCCGCTGGCGATGCCGATGGCCGCTGTCGTTACGGTGGGCAGCTTCACGCTCAAAGAGGCTCCGATTGAACACAAGGTGCAGGCGAATGCGGCCGTCGCCACAGTCAAACGGGTTGCCGCTGTCGATGTGCGCGCCGCAGCGTTCGGCGAGGCGATGCATCGGCTGCTCGAATGGGCCGTGCCCGGGGAGCCGCTGCCCGCTGCCCACGTGCGAGCGGCAGCGCGCGAGTTCATGCTCGATGCCGCGCAGGCACGTGACGCGGCCTCTTTCGCGCAACGCATCCGTGCTGGTTCGGGTGCGTGGGCATGGGACGAGCGCATGATCGACTGGCACGGCAACGAGATCACTATGGTCCATGAAGGCGAGCAATTGCGCATCGACCGACTGGTGCGCCATCGAGAAACCGGTGCATGGTGGGTGCTCGACTACAAGTCCACGGCGCACCCCGAACGCGATGCATCGCTCATCGCGCAGATGCAGCGCTATCGCGTCGCCGTGCAAAACGCCAACCCCGGTGTCACGGTACGCGCCGCGTTCCTCACCGGGCAGGGCGAACTGGTATCCCTTGAATGAGTGTTGAAAAAAATGTTGTCGTCATCGGTGGCGGCCCTGCAGGGTTGATGGCCGCCGAGGTATTGAGTGCAGCCGGTGCCAAAGTGCAGCTGTACGACGCGATGCCCTCGGTCGGGCGCAAGTTTCTGTTGGCGGGAAAGGGTGGCTTGAACCTGACCCATTCCGAGCCTTTCAACATTTTCGCGAGCCGCTTCGGTGATCGCCGCGCGGCGCTCCAACCGATGCTCGATGCGTTCGGGCCCGAGCAGTTGCGCGCGTGGGCGCTCGGTCTCGGCGTCGAGACTTTCGTCGGCACGTCGGGCCGTGTGTTTCCGACGAGCATGAAAGCCGCACCGCTGTTGCGCGCATGGCTGCATCGGCTGCGCGCTGCGGGCGTGCAGTTTCATATGCGACATCGCTGGCTGGGATGGGCCGGTGAAGAAAGCGGCTTGCTCCGCTTCGCAACGCCGGGCGGCGAAACCACCGTGCACGCGGCTGCCGTGGTTCTGGCACTCGGCGGTGCGAGCTGGTCGCGACTGGGCTCCGATGGCGCTTGGGCGCCGTGGCTGAAGGAACTTGGTGTCGATGTCGCGCCGCTGTTGCCATCCAATTGCGGCTTCGACATTGGCTGGAGCGAGTATTTTTCGACGCGGTTCGCGGGGCAGCCGTTCAAGTCGGTCGCAATCGAGTTCACGGATTCGCAAGGCCGACGCTTCGCCCGCAAAGGCGAATTCGTCGCGACTGCGACCGGCATCGAAGGCAGCCTGATCTATGCGGCTTCTGCGCTGCTGCGCGATGAAATCGCGAAGGAAGGGAGCGCAACGCTGACCCTGGATTTGCTCCCGGATCGCACCGCAGGCCAGGTGCTGGCTGCGGTAACGCATCCGCGTGGCGCACGGTCGCTCAGCAGCCATCTGAAAAGCCGCCTCGGCCTGGACGGCATCAAGGCTGGCGTAATGCATGAAGTGATGACGCGAGAAGCGATGCAGGTGCCCGAACAGCTGGCCGCGGCGATCAAGGCCGTGCCATTGCGGCTGGTCGCCACTCGGCCCATCGACGAGGCGATCAGTAGCGCCGGCGGTGTGCGCTTCGATGCACTCGACGAGCGGCTGATGGTCAAGGCACTGCCAGGCGTATTTTGTGCTGGCGAGATGCTCGACTGGGAGGCGCCGACGGGCGGCTACCTCATGACCGCGGCGATGGCGAGTGGCGCTGCCGCGGCGCTGGGCGCGTTGGACAGTCACAACTAAAAGGAGCGCTCGAGTCGCTCGGGACTTGAGGCATTTATGAGGTTGACGAGCCTTACCCCCGGCACTGACTACGCAGTTAGGGCTGCTTGGTTCCCCACCTGACCCGGTTGGCCACTTCACCATGCGGGGAGGCCCGTCAGCCTTTATTGTAGGCCACAGATTTCACCGGACCCTCTGCAAGGTTTAGATGGCCGCATGGCGAGGGTAGCTCGGGAAGCTCGCACTGTGCCGCCCTAAAATAACGAGATGTCTTATCTCGTGCTCGCCCGCAAATACAGGCCCCGGACCTTCGAAGAAATGGTCGGCCAGGAGCATGTGGTGCAAGCGTTGGCCAATGCGCTGACGACACAGCGGTTGCATCACGCCTATCTGTTCACCGGCACCCGCGGCGTCGGCAAGACCACCGTTTCCCGCATCCTGGCCAAGTCGCTCAATTGCCAGGGGCCGGACGGGCAGGGCGGTATCACCGCGACGCCGTGCGGCGTGTGCCAGGCCTGCAAGGACATCGACGCCGGTCGCTTCGTCGACTACACCGAGCTCGATGCCGCGTCGAACCGTGGTGTCGACGAAGTCCAGTCGCTTCTCGAGCAGTCGGTCTACAAACCGGTGCAGGGCCGCTTCAAGGTCTTCATGATCGACGAAGTGCACATGCTGACCAACACCGCGTTCAACGCGATGCTGAAGACGCTCGAAGAGCCACCCGAATACCTCAAGTTCGTGCTTGCCACCACCGATCCGCAGAAAGTGCCGGTCACCGTGCTGTCGCGTTGTCTGCAGTTCAACCTGCGACCGATGGCGCCCGAAACCATCCTGGAGCATCTGACCAGCGTGCTGCAAACCGAAGCGGTGCCGGCCGAAGTGCAGGCGTTGCGTTTGCTGGCCCGTGCCGCTCGTGGATCGATGCGCGATGCGCTGTCGCTCACCGATCAGGCGATCGCATTCGGCAACGGCGAGCTGCTCGAAAGCGGCGTGCGCACGATGCTGGGCAGTGTCGACCGCGGCCATGTGTTCAAGCTGATCGAGGCGCTCGCTACGGGCGATGGCAAGACGGTGGTCGACACTTCGGAAGCGTTGCGCCGCGACGGCATGTCGGCCGCGTCCACGCTGGAAGAAATGACGGCGGTGCTGCAAGGCATGGCTGTCGTTCAAGCCGTTCCGTCGCGCGCCGCATCGACCGTAAGCGATGCGACCGATCCGGATGCCGCCGAGACCGTGCGCCTCGCCGCGTTGATGCCGCCGGATGAAACGCAGTTGCTCTACAGCTTGTGCCTGCACGGTCGCGGCGAACTCGGGCTGGCGCCGGACGAGTACGCGGCGCTCACGATGGTGCTGCTGCGCCTGCTGGCCTTCAAGCCTGCGGAAAAAAAAACTCTGAATGAAGCGTTGCCGGCAGAGTATGCAGCTTCGATCTCCAGTGTTGCGACCGTGGATGTTGTGGAGGCAACGCTAGCGGCAACGCGGGCTCTCACATCGCTCCCGATACGGCAGATGACCGAGCGCCCGCCTGCGTCACCCCCCATATCCTCCCCCGCGCAGAACGCAATCGCGGCACCTCCCGGTCAACGTCTTGCCGTCGTCACTTCGCCCTCGCGGAGCGTGGAAGGACGAAGTCCCGCCGCGGCCTCCGGCGCGATGCAGGGCCATGGCAATGACAATGGAAATGGCCATGGCCATGGCCAGGAAAACGCCAACGTCGTCGCAGTGCCGATGCGTGTCCAGCCGCCGCCGAGCCAGCGCGACACCCCCCGTGAGGATGTCGGCACGCCGTCACAACCGATCCCCTCCAGCGAAGACGGCGACTTCTGGCATGCCACGGTCACGCAGATGGTCGTTGCAGAAGCTGTGACCGCATTGACTCGCGAGCTCGCATTGCAATCGCAACTGGTCGCGCGCGACGTCGACCAGTGGCTGCTGCGCGTCGAGCGCGAATCGCTCAACCAGACATCGACCCGCGACAAGCTGCAAGCCGCACTGGCTGCTCTCGGCCACGGCGTTGCGATCTCCATCGAAATCGGCGTGGTGATCGACAGCCCCGCGCGCCGCAACAAACAGGTCGCGGAGGCGCGCCAGCGTGCCGCTGAAGAGGCGATCAACAGCGATCCGGATGTGCAGGCGCTGATGCGCGACTTCGACGCGAAAATCGTCCCCGGAACCTTGCGGCCGGCATAGCCACAATCCAATCCATTCAATCATTCCAACCACCAGGATCAAACGATGTTCAACAAAGGACAACTTGCCGGCCTCATGAAGCAGGCGCAGGCAATGCAGGACAACCTCAAGAAGGCACAAGACGAGCTCGCCACGATCGAGGTCGAAGGCGAGTCGGGCGCAGGCTTGGTCAAGGTGCTGATGACCTGCAAGCACGACGTGAAGCGCATCACCATCGACCCGAGCCTGCTGGCCGACGACAAGGACATGCTCGAAGACCTCGTGGCCGCTGCATTCAACGCCGCGGTGCGCAAGGCGGAAGAGACGAGCGAGCAGAAGATGGGCAAGCTCACCGCCGGCATGCCCGGCCTGCCGCCCGGCATGAAGCTGCCGTTTTGATGCACGTCATCGGTGGCTGATTCCAGCTCGCTCAACGCGCTGGTCGACGCGCTGCGCCGCCTGCCAGGCGTCGGCGTCAAGTCGGCTTCGCGCATGGCGTTCCATTTGCTACAGCACGACCGCGAGGGCACGCAGATGCTTGCGCGCGCCCTGCAGCAGGCGGCCACGCAAGTGCGGCACTGCGATCGTTGCAACACCTTCACCGAGGCTGGCATCTGCAGCGTCTGTCTGGATGCGCGTCGCGATGCCACCAAGCTGTGCGTGGTCGAAACACCGGCCGACCAGGCTGCGCTGGAGCGCACGGGCGCTTTCCGTGGTTATTACTTCGTGCTGATGGGCAAGCTCAGTCCGCTCGATGGCATCGGCCCCAAAGACATCGGTTTGCAAAAGCTGTTCGATCGCGCGCTCGACGGTACGGTGAGCGAGGTGATTCTCGCGACCAACTTCACGGCAGAAGGCGAGGCCACAGCGCACGTCATCGGTGAGGCGTTGAAGCAACGCGGCCTGCGCGTGACGCGGCTGGCGCGCGGCGTGCCGGCAGGCAGCGAGCTGGAATACGTCGATCTCGGCACCATCGCGCATGCACTGGTCGACCGGCGCTAGAGCACGCACGACCTCGGCTTTTTGGCGAACGCGGCGATTCTCTTCGTCGGCCAGCAGAGAGCTTCTTGCTTACGTAAAAACCCGCACGGGATGTTCCCGATGCAGGAGATAAGGGCCGGCCCCAAGCTCACTGCATGCTCAATCGCCGTCTCTTCACTTCTGCAGGCGCGTTGGCCGCTGCGACCATCGCAGTGCCCCGACTGCACGCCCAACCCAAACTCGAGAAAACGAAGGTGTCGATTGCCGTTGGAGGCAAGGCTGCGTTCTATTACCTGCCGCTCACCATCTCCGAGCAGCTCGGCTACTTCAAGGCAGAGGGCCTCGAAGTCGAGATCTCCGACTTCGCGGGTGGCGCACGCGCGCTGCAGGCAGTCGTCGGCGGCTCTGCCGATGTCTGCTCCGGCGCCTTCGAGCACACCATCAACCTGCAGGCAAAGAACCAGGCCTTCCAGTGCTTCGTGCTGCAGGGCCGCGCTCCGCAGATTGCCGTCGGTGTGTCGACCAAGGCGATGCCCAACTACAAGACGCTGGCCGACCTGAAGGGCAAGAAGATCGGCGTCTCTGCGCCCGGCTCGTCGACCAATATGGTCGCCAACCTCGTGCTGTCGCGCGGTGGCCTGAGGGCGACCGACGTGAGCTACATCGGCGTCGGCGTCGCGGCTGGCGCGCTCACCGCGCTGCGCTCGGGCCAGATCGACGCGATCAGCAACACCGATCCGGTGATGACCATGCTCGAGCAAAAGGGCGACGTGAAGATCATCAGCGACACGCGCACCCTCAAGGGTACGCAAGACGTGTTCGGCGGGATGATGCCCGCGGCCTGTCTCTATGCATCGATGGAGTACATCCAAAAGAATCCGAACACCTGCCAGGCGCTTGCCAATGCGATCGTCCATGGCCTCAAGTGGCTGCAGACCGCAGGGCCGGGCGACATCATCAAGACCGTGCCGGAGGCCTATCTGCTGGGTGACCGCGCGCTGTATCTCGCGTCGTTCGACAAGGTTCGCGAATCGATCGCGATCGACGGCATCGTGCCAGCCGATGGACCCAAGACTGCGCTCGCCGCCATCGCCAGCTTCGACACCAGCGTCAAGGCCGACAAGATCGACATCGCCAAGCTGTACACGAACGAATTTGCCAAGCGCGCGAAGGACAGGTTCAAAGCCTGACTTTCGAGCGTCCAGCGACCCGGCTTCGGCCGGGTTTTTTCTTTGTCGGCACCGCGAACCACGATGCCAAAATCCACGTCATGTCCGAATACGCTCTCGAACTTCTCGACATCTCCTGCACCTTCAGATCGAAGGACGATCCGGGCCAACGCTACACCGCGGTGGCCGACACCACGCTGCGCATCAAGGCCGGCGAATTCGTCTCCGTCGTCGGGCCGACCGGTTGCGGTAAATCGACACTGCTTAACGTCGGCGCCGGGTTGTTGACGCCTTCGTCAGGCGTCATCAAGGTGTTCGGCGAACCACTGGTCGGCATCAACAAGCGCGCCGGCTACATGTTCCAAAGCGAAGCGTTGATGCCCTGGCGCAGCACGCTCGACAACGTGATGGTCGGCCTGCAGTACCGCGGCGTGCCCGATGCAGAAGCCAGGTCGCAGGGCAATGCATGGCTTGCGCGCGTCGGTCTCTCGGGCTTCGGAGACCGCTATCCCCACCAGTTGTCCGGCGGCATGCGAAAGCGTGCTGCGCTGGCGCAAACGCTGGCGCTCGACCCCGACATCATCCTGATGGACGAACCTTTCAGCGCGCTCGACGTGCAGACGCGACAGCTGATGGAAAACGAGGTGCTCGCCCTGTGGGCGGCCAAGAAGAAGGCGGTGCTCTTTATCACGCACGACCTGGACGAAGCCATCGCGATGAGCGACCGTGTCGTGGTGCTGTCTGCCGGACCGGCCACACACCCGATCGGCGAGTTCAACATCGACCTGGCGCGGCCGCGTGACGTGGCCGAGGTGCGCACGCACCCGCGCTTCGTCGAGCTGCACACGCAGATATGGAACGTGCTGCGCGACGAGGTGCTCAAGGGCTACGCTCAACAGTTGAAGAAGGCGGCGTGATGACCTTGAAGCCGAACGAACGCAACGCGCGCTTCTGGCAGCTAGCCCTGCTGGTCATCATTCTCGTGGCGTGGCATGTGGCCTCGCGCAATCAGCAGTTCGCCTTCTTCCTCGGCGAACCGATTCAGGTGGCAGGGCGCATCTGGAGCTGGTTCATGCCGTTCAACGTGCCGGCGAACCCGCTCTTTCCCGATGGCCTGAAAGGCAACGCCGACATCTACCTGCACCTCGGCACCACGTTGATCGAAACCGTGCTGGCCTTCTTCATCGGCACTGCACTTGGCCTGGCGTGTGGACTGTGGCTCGCGCTGGCACCGACCGCCAGCCTCATCCTCGACCCTTACATCAAGGCCGCGAATTCGATGCCACGCGTGATCCTCGCACCGATCTTTTCGCTGTGGCTGGGCCTGGGGATCTGGAGCAAGGTCGCTCTGGCGGTCACGCTGGTGTTCTTCATCGTGTTCTTCAACGTGTACCAGGGTGTGCGCGAAGTGAGTCCGGTGATCCTGGCCAACGCCCGGATGCTGGGCGCCAACCAGCGGCAGTTGCTGCGCACCGTCTACCTGCCGAGCGCGACCAGCTGGGTGTTTTCCAGTTTGCATACCTCGGTGGGTCTGGCCTTCGTCGGCGCGGTGGTTGGCGAGTATCTAGGGTCGGCGCGTGGCGTCGGCTACTTGATCTTGCAGGCTGAAGGTACCTTCGATGTCAACACCGTGTTCGCCGGCATCGTCGTGCTCACTGCCTTCGCACTGGTGCTCGACGGCATCGTCGGTCTGGTGGAGAAGCGGCTGATGAAGTGGCAGCCCAGGAGCGGCGAGACCGAGAAGCTCTGAGATTCAGCGCTTCTTCCTGACCGGCTCGCCGCCGCGCTTCTCGCGCACCACGGTCTTGCTGCTCGCCGGAACCTTGTCGATCTTCGGCTTGCCGGAAGTGCCCTTGGCAACCGGCGCCGGCACGCGCTGGCTCACGGCCTGCACGCGCGACTGACCGCGTGGCGCGGATGCCGTTTGCGGAGCGCGCTGTGACTTCGCCGCGCGATCGTGGCGTCCAGCATGAATCAACTGTGCGTTGCCGGTGCCGACGTGCGCTGCCCGTGCCGCCTGAATCGGCAAATACACGACCACCTGATAGCCGCGCGGAAACGCATGGTTGGGCTTGACGTCGTTCCAGTCAGCCACGTTGGTGGCGCTCAGACGGTAACGCTGCGCAATGCTCGCGACGCTGTCGTTGCGGCCGGCCTTGACGGTGGTTTTGCGGGTGACGATCTCCGGTTGAAAGCTCAGCTGGCCGGTGTCGGCAACGACGGCCGCCACGTCTTCAAGCACCTTGGCCGAGCGCGGCACGATCAACGTCGAGCCGGTCTTGATGAGCATGCGCGGCGGTATCGCGTTGATCGATCGAAGGTCGACTTCGCTCATGCCGGCGCGTTGGGCGGCGTCGGCTACCGTCATGGTCGTGGGCACGATCCATGCGGTCCAGCTCGCATATTGACCTTGCGTGTAAGCCTCGAAGTTGCGCTGGAATACGGCCGCGTTATCCCAGGGCAAAAGGATCTGTGGCGTGCCGGCGGCCAGCAACACCGGCTTGTGCGCGGCCGGGTTCAGTGCGCGAAAGTCTTCGATGCGCGTGTCGGCCAGCTTGGCGGCGAGGTTCACGTCGAGGTCTCGCGTGAGCGTCACCGACTGAAAGTACGGGTGGTTGGCAATCAGCGGCAGCTCGGTGTTGAAAGCCTGCGGATTGGCGACGATGTTTTTCACTGCCTGCAGCTTGGGCACGTACATGCGCGTCTCGGCTGGCATTTGCAGGTCGCTGTAGGTGGTCGGCAAGCCCAGCTTCTGGTTCTTTGCAATGGCACGGCTGACGCTGCCTTCGCCCCAGTTGTAGGCGGCGAGCGCCAGTTGCCAGTCGCCGAACATGCCGTAGAGCTTTTGCAGGTAGTCGAGCGCGGCGCGGGTCGATGCCAGCACATCGCGCCGGTCGTCTCGAAACACGTTTTGCTTCAGGTCGTAGTCAGTGCCTGTCGCAGGCATGAACTGCCACATGCCGGCCGCGCGGGCGCTCGACACGGCTTGCGGGTTGAAGGCGCTTTCGATGAAGGGGAGCAGGGCGATCTCGGTCGGCATGTCGCGACGCTCGAGTTCTTCGACGACGTGAAAGATGTACTTGTTCGAGCGCTCGGTCATGCGCTGGATGTAGTCGGGCCGCGTGGCATACCACTGCTCGCGGTCGTGCACGGCCTCGTTGTCGAGATTCGGCATCTTGAAGCCGCGGCGAATGCGGTCCCACATGTCGGTCGGCGGCGCGAGCGGCATGACGTTCAGCGATGTGGCTTTGCCTGCCGTGATCGGTTGCAGCGGACCACCGGGATAGGTGGCTGCGGCGCCTCTGGTACCGCCGGAAGTCGAGCCGGTACCCGTGGAGGAAGAAGGCGATGTGGGCGTTGCGCAGCCCGCGAGCAGCAAGGCGCCTGCGACGCAGGCAGCAATGAGAAATTTCATCGGAAGTCGTTTTTCCATTGGCGCAGTGCGGCGAACACGTCGGCTTCGACCGCGTTGGCAGGAAGCTCGGCATGCGCGCGCACCGCTCGAAGGACAGTGGCTTCGCGGCTGCGAAGAAAGGGGTTGATCCGGCGCTCGATCGCGAGTTGCGAAGGCAGCGTCGGTTGCCCGAGTGCACGCAATGCTTCGCACTGCGCGTTGTAGTGAGTCAGTTCGGTGTTCGCTGGTTCCACCGCCTGGGCAAAGCGGAGGTTAGCAAGTGTGTACTCGTGGCCACAGCACACGCGTGTTGCGTCGGGCAAAGCGCTCAGCGCATCGAGCGAAGACAGCATCTGCGCCGGCGTGCCTTCGAACAGGCGACCACAGCCGCCAGAGAAGAGCGTGTCGCCGCAAAACAGCAACGGCGCTGCCTCGTGGCCCGCGGATTCCTGTGCCGGCAGAAAAAAGGCAATGTGGCCCGCGGTGTGACCGGGGATGTCGATCACTTCGAATCTGAGACCGAGCGTTTCTGCGTGATCGCCTTGCTTCAGTGGTGTGAACGGCTCGGGAATGTTCTCGCGCGCAGGGCCGAAAACCCTGGCGCCGGTGGCAGCATGCAGCTCGGCCACGCCGCCAGTGTGATCGGCGTGATGGTGCGTGACTAAAATCGCGGCGAGTTGCAGGTTGTCGCGCTTCAGTGCGTCGAAAACCGGTTTGGCTTGGCCCGGATCCACCACGATCGCGTTGCGCCCGTCGTGCAGCATCCAGATGTAGTTGTCGGTAAAAGCGGGTAGCGGAACGAGGTTCATGAGCGGTCAAATTATAGATTTGCACAAGTGGTTCGAGACCCCTCCGGGCCGCTATCTGCTGGCGTGGGAGCAGGCGCAGTTCGACCACGCGGTAGCCGACATCTTCGGCTATCACGCTTTGCAGCTCGGCGTGCCCGAAATCGAAGGCCTTCGCACCAACCGCATGCCGCACCGCTGGCTGGCGGTGGCCGACCCTGCACAGGCCAATTTGCGCCCGCGCCTGCGTGGTTCGCTCATCACCGATTTTGCGGCGCTGCCCTTTTCGGCCAACAGCCTCGACCTGGTCGTGCTGCCGCACTCGCTGGAGCTCAGTGCAGATCCGCATGCAACTCTGCGCGAGGTCGAAAGGGTGCTGGTGCCCGAAGGCCGCGTGGTCATTTGTGGGCTGAATCCATCGAGCCTTTGGGGCATGCGGCAGCGGCGCGCTCACCTGTACCGGCACCTCGGCTTCGGCCAGTTGTTTTTGCCGGAGGCCGGTGAGTTCATCGGCTTCAGGCGCATGCGCGACTGGCTGCGACTGCTCAGCTTCGAAGTCGAGTCGGGGCGATTCGGCGCGTACCGCCCGGCCGTCAACAGCGAGACCTGGCTCGAACGTTGCCGCTGGATGGACACGGCCGGCGAGCGCTGGTGGCCCATCTTCGGCGCAGTCTATTTTTTGGTCGCAGTCAAGCGCGTGCGCGGCATGCGGCTGCTCAGTGCCGACTGGCGTCGCGCCTCGGCACGCGCTACGGCGCCGGTGCCCATTGCAGGTAAGGTCCACCGGTCGCCTTCCTCAAAAAACGAAAGAAGCATTTGAGTTTGGACGAAGTCGTTATCTACACCGACGGTGCTTGCAAGGGCAACCCGGGACCAGGTGGGTGGGGTGCCTGGCTCAAGTCGGGGCTCACCGAAAAAGAGTTGTTTGGCGGCGAACTCGCCACCACCAACAACCGCATGGAGCTGACCGCCGTCATCGAAGGCCTCACTGCCCTCAAGCGACCATGCAAGGTGGTGCTGTACCTCGACAGCCAGTACGTGCGCATGGGCATCATGGAGTGGGTGCATGGCTGGAAACGTAAGGGCTGGCGCACCGCGAGCGGTCAGCCGGTAAAAAATGTCGAGCTATGGCAGCGGCTCGACAAGCTGGTGCAGGAGGGCGGGCATCAGATCGAATGGCGCTGGGTCAAGGGCCACTCGGGTGACCCGGGCAACGAGCGCGCCGACATGCTGGCGAACAAGGGCGTCGAGCGGGCGCTCGGGCGGCTCTAGGCCGTTCGCTCGGCCAGTTCGTTCAGTCGGTTCAGCCGACGTCGTCCGCTTGCGATCGCGCAAAGCGTTCAAGCTTCCAGCACGAACATCGAATCCGCCGGCTCACCGCCGCGAAAGAAATAGTCGCCCGATGCGAGTTCGACTACAGGCAAGGCTGCATCGGCGCCTCTCGGTCTTTGAGGTCGTCTAGATCAGGCCGTCGAACATCATCACGTCGACTTCGTCACCGGCGGCGACATTGCCTTGCTCATGGTGCAACACGACCAACCCGTTGGCTTCGACCATGGAACTCAAGATGCCCGAGCCCTGGTTGCCGGCGATGCGCACTTCTGGCAAGGCGCCCGGCTTCGTCTGGATCAAGCCGCGCTGGTATTCGGTACGACCCGGCTTCTTGCGGATCGGGCCGGCGCTGCGCGCTCGCAGCAGGGGCAGCGGTGCGCTCGCCGCGCCGTGGCAACCCATCATCCGCAGCAAGGCAGGGCGAACCAGAACGAGAAAGGTCACCATCGCCGCGACCGGGTTGCCGGGCAATCCGAAGAGGAGTGCGGGCGCGGCGCCAACATCATTCTGGTCGCGCGCAATCAATCCAACGGCGAGCGGTCGGCCGGGTCGCATCGCGACGTTCCAGAACGCGACGTCGCCGTGTCGTTCCATCACCGCACGCGTATGGTCGGCCGCGCCCATGCTCACGCCGCCGCTGGTGATGATGGCGTCGGCTTCGCGTGCGGCCCTCTGCAGCGTGTCGGCGAGCGCAATCGGGTCGTCGCGGACCAGGCCGAGGTCGATCACCTCGCAGCCGAGGCGGCTCAGCAAGCCGAACAGCGTGTAGCGATTGCTGTCGTACACCGCGCCTTCGCGCGGCGCTTCGCCGAGGCTCAGGATCTCGTCGCCGGTTGAAAAGTAGGCGACGCGCAATCGGCGCACCACCGGCACCATCGGCAGCCCGAGGCTCGCGACCAGGCCGAGCGCGGCTGGCGACAGTCGCGCTCCGTGCGTCAAAGCGGGCTGGCCTTGCATCAGGTCTTCACCTGCAAAACGGCGGTTATCGCCGCGGTGCAAAGCATTCGCGGGGAAGGTGATCCGGTCGCCTTCGATCCGACAGAACTCTTGCGGAACCACGGTATCGAGTCCTGTGGGCATGACAGCGCCGGTCATGATGCGAACCGCGTCGGTGGCTGCCAGCCGTCCGTGCCACGGTGCGCCGGCCAATGCGGTGCCCACCACGCGAAGGCTCAACGAACCTTCCGCAGCGTCCGACAGCAGTGCGCCACCGAATGCATAGCCGTCCATGGCGGAGTTGTCGTGCGGCGGCACGCTGACGGGCGAGACGATATCTTCGGACAGCACGCGACCCAGTGCATCGCGTAAAGCGATGCGTTCTGCTTGCGGAACGGCGGCCTGCTCTGTCAGCCGCTCCAGAAACGCCAGTGCGCTTGCAACGCTCAGGGAGGCTGCGTCATGGCCGTGGGCTGTATCGACAGTCGAATCAGCGACCGAAGCGGCGACTGGCGCTGCAAGAGACGCGGCGATGTCTGCAATGCGGGTCATCGCGCTTGCATTGCGTGCAACTCGTCCAGCGTGTTCGCGTTAAGGAAGGCGTCGGGCGCGTCGCCGGGGCGATCGAAGGGCACGAGCACCGTGCGGTGCTGGGCCGTCCATGCGCCGACTTTGCGCCCATCTCGCTGCATGAAGCGCTGTAGGCTGTCGCGCAAATCTGCAGGGGCATCGGTGCGCGAATTGATATGCGGCCTTGCACGCAGAAGGCAGAACACGGGCTGAGGCCGAAGCTTCGGCGTGCCTTCATCCGACTCTGAGTGTCCTGCTGCCATCGCCATGGTGATGTCGGCGTCTGCATCGACCATCGCGTCGGCCAGGCGACGCGCCAGATCGTGCGGGAAGAGCGGCGTATCGCAAGGCACGGTCAGCAGATATTCGGTTTCGCAATGCGCCAGGCCGGTCAGAAAGCCCGCCAACGGCCCGGCGTAGTCGGCCGGTTCATCATCCGGCCACACCGGAAATCCGAACGTTTCATAGGTCGGCAGATTGCGATTGGCATTGATGACAACGCGCCCGACCTGCAGCGCAAGGCGCGATGCCGCGCATGCACCGAGCGGAACCCGATTGAACTTCTGCAACCCCTTGTCGACACCCCCCATGCGCGACCCGCGTCCGCCCGCGAGCACCAGCCCGGTGACATCGGCGAGGGGGATTGCGGTCATCCGCCGATATAGCTCATCTCGACACGGCGCTGCGTGGCCGCCGAGTCGCCGTCGTCGTCCGAGCCCGGATCACCGGCTGCACGAAGCGCCCGCAATTCCGAGTACCGATCGGCGCGCCCTTGCCAGATGTTGCCGATGTGCGAGACGATCTGTTCGTCGCTCGCGTCACCGCGCAACAGCGGCCTCAAATCATGTCCGCTGTGCGCGAAGAGGCAGAGATAGAGCTGTCCTTCGGTCGACAGGCGCGCGCGGCTGCAGTCGCTGCAGAAAGCCTGAGTCACGCTGCTGATCACGCCGATTTCGCCGCGCCCGTCGGCATAGGCCCAGCGCTGTGCAGTCTCGCCCGGAGTGCTCGCGTCGAGCGGCACCAAGGGGAACTCGGCGGCTATGCGTGCGACCACGTCCGACGATGGCATGACTTCGTCCATGCGCCAGCCGTTGGTCGCGCCGACGTCCATGTACTCGATAAAGCGAAGCACCACGCGGCCGCCGTAGTGATCGCGAAAGTAGCGCGCCATCGGCACGATTTCCTGATCGTTGGTGCCGCGCTTCACAACCATGTTGATCTTGATGGGGCCGAGCCCGGCGGCCACTGCCGCATCGATGCCGGCGAGCACATCGGCCACCGGAAAGTCGACGTCGTTCATGCGGCGGAACACGGTGTCGTCGAGGCCGTCGAGACTAACGGTCACGCGCTGCAGGCCGGCCGCCTTGAGCGCAGCAGCCTTGCGCGCCAGCAACGACGCGTTGGTGGTGAGCGTGAGGTCGAGCGGCGCACCTTCGGGCGTGCCGTCGTTCCATCGGATCGCCGCGAGCTGTGAAATCAGCACATCGATGTTCTTGCGCAGCAATGGCTCGCCGCCGGTCAGCCGGATCTTGCGCACGCCGTGAAGCGCGAAGAGCCGCGCCAGTCTCGTGATCTCTTCGAAGCTCAGGAGCGCACTGTGCGGCAGGTAGTCGTAGTTTTTGTCGAACACGTCTTTCGGCATGCAGTAGCTGCAACGGAAGTTGCAGCGGTCGGTCACGCTGATGCGCAAGTCGGTGAGCGGACGGCCGAGCCGGTCGACCAGATGCCCAGTCGCCGCAACCACTGCGTCGCTCACGACATTGCCAACCGAAGCCGTCCGCAAGCGGCTGCGCTCGTCGACAAGAGGGATCACGCGTGCGTTCATGGCTCGGTTGTATGCGGGCGGGCGACTCAGCCGTGTCGGACGGCAACGGTCTTGAGCGTGGTGAACCCATAAAGGGCCTCGAAGCCCTTTTCGCGACCGTAGCCCGATGACTTGACGCCACCGAAAGGCAACTCCACACCACCACCCGCACCGTAGTTGTTGATGAACACCTGGCCGGCGCGCACCCGCTTGGCCATGCGGAACTGGCGTGCACCGTTGGCGGTCCACACGCCGGCCACGAGTCCGAACTGCGTCGCGTTGGCGAGCGCCACCGCTTCATCCTCGTCGCGGAACTGCATTGCTGCGAGCACGGGGCCAAAGACTTCCTCCTGCGCCAGCCGATGCATCACCGGCACATCGCGCAACAGCGTGGGCGCTTGATAAAAGCCGGTGTCGGGCGCTTCGTCGACCACAACGCCTTGCGCCACCATCGGAATGTCGGCGTGCTGCGCGTCCGAGAGAAAATCCCATACGCGTTGCTGCTGCGATTGCCGAATAAGCGGGCCGACGTCGAGGTCCATCGCGGCCGGGCCGACGCGCAGCGCAGAGAACGCATGGCCGAGGCGCTCGAGCAGCAGCTCGTAGATGTCGCGCTCGATCAGCACGCGTGAGCCGGCCGAACAGGTCTGGCCGGCGTTCTGCACGATTGCGTTGATGAGCACCGGAATGGCGGCGTTGATGTCGGCATCGGCAAAGATGATCTGCGGGCTCTTGCCGCCGAGCTCCAGCGTGACTGGGCAATGACGCTCTGCTGCGATCTGCTGGATCAACGTGCCAATCTTCGGGCTGCCGGTGAAGCTGATGTGATCGATGCCTTCATGGCGCGCAAGGGCATCGCCCGCTTCATGGCCGTAGCCGGTCACGATGTTCAGCGCACCCGGCGGAAAGCCTGCTTCGGCGGCCAGTTGCGCCACGCGGATAAGCGACAGGCAGGCGTCTTCGGCCGGCTTGACCACGCACACGTTGCCTGCGGCCAGCGCACCGCCCACGCTGCGCCCGAAGATCTGCATCGGGTAGTTCCACGGAATGATGTGGCCGGTGACGCCGTGCGGCTCGCGCCAGGTGAAGACGCTATAGCCTTCTTGGTAAGGGATGGTTTCGCCGTGGAACTTGTCGCAGGCACCGGCGTAGAACTCGAAGTAGCGCACCAGCGCCAACGCATCGGCACGGGCTTGCTTGACCGGCTTGCCGCAATCGCGCTGTTCGAGCAGCGCAAGTTCGTCGACGTGCTCGGCGATCTTTTGCGAGAGCTTGTAGAGCAAGCGGCCGCGGTCGGCCGCGCTGACTTTGCTCCAGGTGCTTTCAAAGCAATCGCGTGCCGCGCGAACGGCGCTGTCGATGTCGTCGGCGTTGCTGCGTTGCAGTTCTTCGAAGATCTGACCGTCTGATGGATCAATGACGGGCAGGGTGCGCCCGGACGACGAGGCCACGCTCGTGTTGGCGATGTAATTAAGTTGCATCGATGAATTCTCGCGCAAGGTCGATAGACGTTGCAGCCATGTTGCCGATGTCCGGTTGCTGCGCCGATGCTTTTCACTGCGCGGCGCAAATATTTCAGTCGCTTTCGGCGCTTCACGGCAGAGGGTGCGGCGCTGCCAGGGCGTCAGCGCGCCGGCGCTTTCTGCAAGGCGCGCACGGCCTCCAGCATTCGCTCGACGTGCTTGTCCGGGTTGAGGTTCTGGTAGTAATAGGCAACCTTGCCATCCGACGAGATCATATAAGAGAGTCGATTGGCGAAATCGGGCCGCGTCTGCATGAGAGCGTCGAAGCCCTGGATAACGGTCTTGGACTCGTCCGAGGCCACTGGAAACCGGCTCTGGCACGCGCGGACCGAAAATTTCGATAACGTGCCGATGTCGTCTGCGGAGACGCCGATCACCGTGGCACCGAGCGCAGCAAATTTGTCTGTCGCTTCGGCGAAGGCATGCGCTTCGATCGAACAATCTGCCGAGTCGGCTGCCGGGAAGAAGTAGACGACCACCGGGCCTTTGGCCAGTGCCTCGGCAAGCGAGTAGCGAAAGGTCTTTCCACCCAGCGCCGCGTTGGCGGTGAACTTAGGTGCGGTGTCGCCGATGTCCAACGCAGCGAAAGCAGGCTGAGCCGTCAGCAAAACAACGGCAATCGGCACACAGCGTGAGAGGATGGTTCGAACGAAATGGGCCATGGTGTAACTCCCGGCGAGTGGCCGCCGAATTCTAGAGTGCGCAGTTTTGCGGGCGCGCGTTGAAACCAGCATGCACCCAGTGGCGTACTCGAAGCAGCGAACACGAAAGAAAAGCATGAAAACACTCTCCCGACTCTCTGCTTTCATGCACTTGCGGTGGCTGCGCGCTTTGCTGGCACTGTCGGCCATCGCCATGCTCGGTGCGTGCGGCTCGTTGCCGCCGATGCGCGAACGTGCGATGGTGACATCGGCCCCAGCCGATCCGTCGACCGCGCTGGCCACGATAGCCGCTGCCTCCACGCCGCCGGGCGAACACTCCGGCTTTCGGCTGATGCCATTGGGCGTGTACTCGCTCGATGCGCGCATTCAATTGGCGCAGCGCGCCCAGCGATCGCTGGTGGTGCAGTACTACCAGCTCGAAAACGACGCGGTCGGTCGCTTGTTGCTGCGTTCGTTGCGCGAGGCGGCGCTGCGCGGGGTCAAGGTGCGTGTGCTGGTCGACGATCTCTACACGGTGAAGAGCCAGCAGCTGTTGCTCGCGCTTTCGGAGACGCAGAACGTCGACGTGCGGCTCTACAACCCATTCTGCTGTGGCCGCAACGGCTTCATCTCACGCTTCGCTGCCTCGCCGCATGAAATCGGCCGGCTCAACCATCGCATGCACAACAAGCTTTTCATCGCCGACGGCACGATGGCGGTTGTGGGCGGTCGCAACATTGCCGACGAGTATTTCGTCTTGAGCGAAGCGCAGAACTTTATCGACATGGATGCGCTGATCATCGGCAAGGTGGTGCCGCAGTTCGAGACCATCTTCGACGGCTACTGGAACAGCGAACAGGTCCGGCCGATCGAAGAAATAGTCACGCCGGAGGGGGGCCAAAAGCTCACGGGCGCCGACTTCGACAGCTGGGTTGGCATGGCCGCGCCGGCGCCGAAGATCGAGCTGCCGCCATCAGACATCCTCGGCTATGGCCCGATCGGCGAAGAACTCGATGGCGGCCGGTTGGGCCTGCTGTGGGGCGAAGCACTTGCCATTGCCGACCCAGCGAGCAAGCCGACTTACATGACTGAAGACGAGGCGGTTGCGACCAGCGTCACGATGAAGGTGTGGGGCCTGCTGCTCGATGCCAAGACCGATGTCGAACTGACTTCGCCCTACCTGGTTCCGGGCGAGAAGGGCATGGCGGCGTTCGAAGATCTGGCCAAGCGCAACGTCAAGCTCACGCTGCTCACCAATTCGCTGGCGGCCAACGACGAGCCGCTGGTTCACACTGGCTATGCACGCTACCGCGAGCGCCTGCTCAAAACCGGTGCAGACGTGTACGAGCTGAGCCCGGAGCGCACCACGGCGAGCAAGCGATTCGGATCGTTCGGCAAGTCGCTCGGTCGGCTCCACGCCAAAACGGCCGCGATCGACAAGCGGCGCGTCTTCATTGGATCGATGAACCTCGACCCACGCTCGGCCAGCCAGAACACCGAAATGGGCGTGGTCGTCGACAGTCCGCAACTGGCACGCGAAATGCTCCGGATCATCAATATCAGCAAACTGCAAAACTCGTACCGGCTGCGGCTCACCAAACCCGCCGGAACGCTCGAATGGCTGACGACCGATGGCGAAAACGAAATGATCCTGACGACCGAGCCGGAATCCGGCTTTTTCAAGCGGCTCTATAACTCTTTGATCGCGCCGATAGTCCCGGAAATGCTGCTGTAGTTGTGTACTTATTGCTGTCTACCCACTGTCAAAAAACCAATATACAGTTAGAAACAATTGGTGCGACGGGCGCGCCAGCAACCGTTTTTCAGGATGAACGCAGTGAGCAACTCTCGGCAAGTGGTCATGCAAGTCGTCAAGCGCTCCGGTGAGGCAGCGCACCACGTCGAGTTCACCCTCGACGACAACTTTTCGGAACGGCTGCGGCAGCTGCGGACGTTGGTGCCGCCGCTCAACGGGCTGAACAAGCAACGGGACCTCGTTATCGACAAAGTGCGCGCGCGACTGCCTTCGGCAGTGTGGCGTTGCGGTGCGGCAGGAGAAGAACCCAGCGCCGTCGATGGTTCGTGCATCGTGATCGCGGCAGAAGGCTTCTTCAACTGCGGAGCCAAGGATCGCAAGTCCAAGGAGAAGCTGGTGACTTACACCTTCCCGATCCAGCGGCTTGTCGAACTGCACGCTGAGCGCGCCAACGGCGAAACGTTCTTTATCCGAAACGGTATTTTCACGAACGACGAGCCGGCCGATTCATCTGCGGGACGTTGGGTCGCCGCGCTGCATGAATTTGCCGACTCTCGGCTGCCCGAGGGGCCGTCGCAGTTCGACACGCTGCCGGGCGCACCTGATACGCGCCAGCCGAGCATGAGCGAGCTGAACTGAGACCGGCCCACTCGCAGCAGGCCCAAGCTCAAGCCCAAGCCCGGTCTCAGGACTTGAGCATCATCAGGATTTGATCTTCACCTCGACACGGCGCGCTTCGGCCGCCGGCCCGTCAACCTGAGACTGCTCGGGCTTGGAAAGCTCGATCTTGTCGGCAGGTGCACCCGCTGCCTTCAGCGCGTCACTCACCGCCATTGCCCGCTGCCTGGCCAGCTCCGCATTGGTCGCCGCATCGCCGCTGGCGTCGTGATAGCCGCTCACCAGAACCGTGCTGCCGCTTTGAACCGCTTTGACGACATCTGCCAGCGCTTCCTTGCCGCCGGGTGCGATTTCCGATTTGCCGGTCTGGAAGTAGAACTTCACTATGCCGTTCTCGACCTTGACCGATGCGGCTTCGATGGCCGCGACCGCACCGGCAGCAGCAGCGGGTGCGGCAGCCGCGGCGGGTGCTGGCGCCATCGCGGCGGGTGGCGTTTCGATCTTTAATGGAACGGCGGCCGCGGCATCGCCACCGTGGAACTTGACCACCAGCGGCACGATCAGCAGCGCCACGATGTTGATGATCTTGATCAGCGGGTTGATTGCCGGACCGGCCGTGTCTTTGTAGGGGTCGCCCACGGTGTCGCCGGTGACCGCGGCCTTGTGCGCTTCGGAACCCTTGCCGCCGTGATGGCCGTCTTCGATGTATTTCTTGGCGTTATCCCAGGCGCCGCCGCCCGTGCACATGCTGATGGCGACGAAAAGTCCAGTGACGATTGTTCCCATCAGCAGGCCCCCGAGCGCTTTCGGTCCGAGCACCAGGCCGACGATGAT
Source organism: Variovorax sp. GrIS 2.14 (assembly GCF_046115955.1). NCBI lineage: Bacteria > Pseudomonadati > Pseudomonadota > Betaproteobacteria > Burkholderiales > Comamonadaceae > Variovorax > Variovorax sp. GrIS 2.14. The sequence continues at coordinate 174,623 of NZ_JBJXIA010000009.1, read as the reverse complement.
CGGCACCACGACCGGCAGCAGCGAAGGGATCATCATTTCCTTGATGGCCGCACCGGTCAGCATACTCACGGCCCTGCCGTACTCTGGCTTGCCCGTGCCGTCCATGATCCCGGGAATCTCGCGGAACTGGCGACGCACTTCCTCGACCACCGCCCCGGCGGCGCGGCCCACCGCCTCCATCGCCATCGCGCCGAACAGGTAGGGAATCAGGCCGCCGATGAAGAGACCGACGATCACCATCGGGTCGCTCAGGTTGAAGCTGATCGCCTGGCCATAGCTTTCGAGCTTGTGCGTGTAGTCGGCGAAGAGCACCAGTGCAGCCAGGCCGGCCGAGCCGATCGCGTAGCCCTTGGTCACCGCCTTGGTGGTATTGCCGACCGCGTCGAGCGGGTCGGTCACGCTGCGCACGCTCTCCGGCAGGCCGGCCATTTCGGCGATGCCGCCGGCGTTGTCGGTGATCGGCCCGTACGCGTCGAGCGCGACCACGATACCGGCCATCGACAGCATCGAGGTGGCAGCTACCGCAATGCCGAACAGGCCGGCGAGCGAATACGACGCGAGGATCGCGATGCAAACGAAAATCACTGGCCAGGCCGTCGAGCGCATCGACACGCCGAGGCCCGCGATGATGTTGGTACCGTGGCCGGTGGTGGAGGCCTGCGCGATGTGCTGCACCGGCTTGTATTGCGTGCCGGTGTAGTACTCGGTGATCCAGACCAAAGCGGCGGTCAGCGCAAGGCCGACGAAGCAGGCGCCAAATAGTTTCAGCTGGCTGCCGCTGGCAGCTACGGCGTTGTCCGGAATGAGCCAACTCGTGACGAACCAGAAGGCGATCAGCGACAGGATGCCGGCGACGGCCAGCCCTTTGTAGAGCGCCGGCATCACGTTCACCATGCCCGGCGACGCCTTCACGAAGAAGCAGCCGATGATCGACGCGATGATCGACACCGCGCCCAGCGCCAATGGGTACAGCACCGCGTTGATCGGGGCTGTCGTGATCATCAGCGCGCCGAGCACCATGGTGGCGATGAGCGTCACGGCGTAGGTTTCGAACAGGTCGGCAGCCATGCCGGCGCAATCGCCAACGTTGTCGCCGACGTTGTCTGCGATCACCGCCGGGTTGCGCGGGTCGTCTTCCGGAATGCCGGCTTCGACCTTGCCTACCAGGTCGGCGCCGACGTCGGCACCCTTGGTGAAGATGCCGCCACCGAGCCGCGCGAAGATCGAGATCAGCGAAGAGCCAAAGGCGAAGCCGATGAGCGGGTTCAGCAGCGTCGCGAGGTTGGCGCCGGGCGCCGCGCTACCGACCAGAAACCAAAAGAAGCCAGCAACGCCCAGGAGGCCGAGGCCGACGACCAGCATGCCGGTGATTGCGCCGCCGCGAAACGCCACATCGAGCGCCGGTCCGATGCCGTGGGTCGCCGCCTGCGCTGTCCGCACGTTGGCCCGCACAGACACATTCATGCCGATGAAGCCGCAGGCACCCGACAGCACCGCACCGATGATGAAGCCTACCGCTGTGGTGACGTCGAGAAAGAGTCCGATAAGTACCGCGAGCACGACGCCGACGATGGCGATGGTTCGGTACTGCTTGGCGAGGTACGCGGCGGCACCCGTCTGGATCGCAGCCGCGATCTCCTGCATTCGGGCGTTGCCCGGGTCTTTGGAAAGTATCCAGCTGCGAGCCCAGATCCCGTAGCCAACGGCCACCAGGCCGCAGACCATGGCGAGTATCAGGGGAGTGTTGCCGATCATGCGTTTGCTTCTCCATCGTTCGTTGCGATTGAAAGAAACGGAAAGCACGCGGAACCCTGCGCGCAACGCGTACGGGACCTTGGATTTCCGTCGCGTTGCTTCCTCGAAGCTGCTGCACCTTGGGTGCGGAGCCGATTGGCCAACGGGTGCAATTTACAGGCAAAAGTCACGGTTCGTGTGAGCGGACCGTGACACGATCAGTAAACTTCGGGTTTGTCCGCATCTTTCGCAATCCTCTCAACCACACGAACAACGACATGTCCTTCGACAAAGTTTCCCCTGGCAAGAACATCCCCGATTCATTCAATGTGGTGATCGAGATCCCCATGAATTCCGACCCGATCAAGTACGAGGTCGACAAGGAGTCGGGCGCGCTGTTCGTGGACCGCTTCATGACGACGGCCATGTACTACCCCGCCAACTACGGCTACGTGCCGCAGACCTTGAGCGGCGATGGCGACCCGGTCGACGTGCTGGTGATCGCGCCGTATCCGCTGCTACCGGGCGTCGTGGTGCCGTGCCGCCCCCTGGGCATTCTCTTGATGGAAGACGAGGCTGGAGTCGATGGCAAGGTGCTCGCCGTGCCGACCACCAAGGTACTGCCGATCTACAGCCACTGGAACTCGATCGACGATGTGAACCCGATGCGCTTGAAGGCCATCAGTCACTTCTTCGAGCATTACAAAGATCTCGAAGAAGGCAAGTGGGTCAAGGTGCTGGGATGGGAGGGCATCGACGCCGCCCGGAAGGAAGTCATGGACGGCATCGCCGCATACACGAAGTAAGGCTCGGGTAGCCCTGCGCGGAGGGAACTCAGTCCTTCGGCATGAGTTTGACCAGCTCTTCATCAGGGAGCTTGCCGGCCGCTGTCACCAGACGCAGCGCCTCGGCATCGCTCATGGCGTCACCGCCGCTCGACAGAAACCGGATGACGCAAGCGCCGACCTTGATTTCGTCGCCATTGCCAAGCGCGCAGCTTTCGACGCGTTGGCCATTCACATAAGTGCCGTTGGTGCCGCCCAGATCGCGAATCTGGATCGCGTCTCCAGCCTGTTCCATCACGGCATGGGCGCGGCTGACTTGCGGATTGTCCAGCACCAGGTCGCAACTGGGCGCGCGTCCAATCAGATACGGGAGCTTGAACAACGCCACCTGCCTGGGCGTGGCTGTCTGTTGAAGAACGATGAGTCGAGCCATTTGAATATTCTCCCGCGAGCCAACCTGTGCCGAATGGCCCCAGGCCGTGTGCCGATCGGCGGCGCGCTAGAGCGGGCTACCGGGGGCGTCAGCCGGCAGTATGTATAGCCTTTGTGGCGATTCGCACATATCAGGCCCAAAGCTCGGGATTAAGTCACGAAGCCTTGAAAGGACTGCGTTCGTCGAGGTGATCCATGTAGTTTTCGATGCCTGCGCCCTCGCGTTCCAGAAAGCGTTCGACGGCATCGGCGAACGAGGGATGCGCAAGCCAGTGAGCGCTCGTCGTCTTGACCGGCATCAGCGCGCGCGCCATCTTGTGTTCGCCCTGGGCGCCGCCCTCGAAACGCGATACGCCGTTGTCGATGCACCACTGCAAGGGCTGGTAGTAGCAGGCGTCGAAATGGAGGCAGTCGACACGTTCGAGCGCCCCCCAGTAGCGGCCGTACGCCGCGAGCGGCGCACCGATGCCGGCTACACCGTTCTCAACGGCCGCAGAAAGTGCAATCAGGCTGGTGGCGATCGGCTTGCCCGCGCGTTCAGCTACGAAAAGCAGCCACGCCTCTGGCAGAGTGTCGGCCATGCGATGGAAGAAGTCGCGGGTGAGGTAGGGCGCGTTGCCGTGTTCCCGATAAGTGCGCGCATAGCAGCGATAGAAAAAATCCCAGTCGGCGGTGGAAATATCGGCGCCGCGAGACCAGCGAAAGCTGACCTCCGCATCGGCCACCTTGCGGCGCTCCTGTCGGATCTTCTTGCGTTTGTCGTGCGACAGGCTGGCCAGAAACGCGTCGAAATTCGGATAGCCGGGTTCGGTGTTTGTCCAATGAAATTGAATGGTGTGGCGCAGCATGAGTCCGGCTTCGGCGCAGGCGGCAATGTCTTCGTCGGCACCGAAAAGGAGATGCAGCGACGAAAGTTCTTCCTGCTTGCACCACTGAACCAACCCTTGAACCAGCAAGGTGCGGCTCTTCGCATCGCGCGCCAGCAGTCGCGCGCCGGGTACCGGCGTAAAGGGCACTGCAACGAGCGCTTTCGGGTAGTACTTGAGTCCGTGCTGCTCATAGGCGTTTGCCCATGCCCAGTCGAATACGTACTCGCCGTACGAATGGTCCTTGACGTAGACCGGGCAAGCACCTTCGAGCCGTTTGCCGCGCCGCAGCGTGACGAAAGCTGCCGTCCAGCCGCTCTCCGGCGTAGCGCTCTTGCTCTCATGCAAGGCAGCGAGATATTCGTGTCGCATAAAGGGCGACGGATTCGGCTGCAATGCGAGCAGGTCGTTCCACGCCTTCGCGTCGATTTCCGCGGGAGATGAATGGATGTGAAGGACGAGATCGGTCAAAGCATGTTCAAAGAAGCGGATTCGGATGGCGGCGACATGGCAGTTTAGGAAGGAATGCGAGACCTCGTGCGGCGACAGTCATCCTTGCACGATGGACGTCGTTCCCGACGCACAGCCGGCACCTTCAGCGCGCCGTCAGCGGCGGGTTCCGAGGTACTCCGCAACACCGATGCCACCCAGAACCAGTGCCAACGCCACCGCGTGAAACAGCGACAGCGACTCGTGCAACACAAGCACGGCGAGCAGCGGCCCGAAGATCGGAACCAGATTGAGGAAAACGCCGGCGCGGGCAGCACCGATGAGCTCTACCGAACGTATGAAGGTGAGCTGCGAGATGAACGATGGCAACAGCCCGACAAACAGTGCGAGCGCCATGCCTTTTGCCGTCGGCATGAAGAAGTGGCCGGTCGCGACTTCGACGACCAGCAGCGGAAGTGAAGTCAGGAACGCCACGGCGGCCAGCGCGGCAAAGAACACGATGCCCGGCGCTGCCGGCCGGCCCCGCAGCGCGAGTGTGTAAGCGGCGTACATCAGGCAGGCGATGACCATGGCGATATCGCCGCGGTTGAAAGCCAGTTGCGCCAGCGCGGCGAAGTCTCCCTGCGATGCCACCACCGCGATGCCGGCAATCGTCAGCGCCACCCCGCACAGCTGCAGCCCGCGGATGCGCGTTCGAAAAATGAAAAAGCTACCGACGAGCACCAACACCGGGATCGTGCCCTGAATGATCGCGATATTGATGGCCGTGGTGTGGTGCGCCGCCGTGTAGAACAGCGCGTTGAAGCCGGTGAACCCGAAGGCGCCCATCAGCACGATGCGCCGCCATGCCGGCACCAGCACGCGCCAATGTTGCGCGATCTGCCGGTGCGCGGTGAGGCCCAGCGCGATGCAACTTACTATCCAGCGCGAACCGGTCATCATCATTGGAGAAATTTCGCCGACGGCCAGCCGCGCAGCAACCGCGTTGGCCCCCCAGATCAAGGTAGTGAAGACCAGCAACAGGTACGCCTGATGCCCGAACCAGCGAAACAAGCGAAACATCGAAAAAGTGGATGTCGAAGCGTCGGCGTGCATTGCCACGAGGCTACCAGCGAGCTTCGGCTCTTCTGGCACGCTCCATGCGAGACGCCAAGGCATTCCTCCGTATAGGGGGCGCTCATCGCAGCATCGGGCAAGGATTGGCGTTACCCTACCGCCAGCACACTCAACGAAATCGCCGGAAGACCACCATGAAGCAGATCACCGCTATCGTCAAACCGTTCAAGCTTGAGGATGTGCGCGAGGCACTCGCCGAGGTGGGCGTGACCGGGCTCACCGTCACGGAAGTTAAAGGCTTCGGCCGACAGAAGGGCCACACAGAGTTGTACCGCGGCGCTGAATACGTGGTCGACTTCCTGCCGAAGATGAAAGTCGAGGTCGTGGTGAACACGGCCGACGTCGATCGCTGCGTCGAGGCGATCGTGAACGCCGCCCGCACCGGAAAAATCGGGGACGGCAAGATTTTCGTCACCAGCGTCGAGCGCATCGTCCGCATCCGCACCGGTGAAGAGAACGAAAGCGCTATCTAGTCACCATTTGGCTCGCTAGGGCTCGCTAGACATTTTTTGCGAGCAGCCCTGATTGCCCCTGACCACCGCGGTGGTCCAGCAACCAGTTGAGCAGAGCTTCCGGCTCGCTCAGGGTGTGCATCAGATCCATCTGCCACTCGCCCATGAAGCCAGCGCGCACGCTGTGTGCCAGGAAGCCTAGAAGTCCGTCGTAGTAGCCCTCGACGTTGAGGATGCCGACAGGCTTGTCGTGGTAGCCCAGTTGGCGCCAGGTCCAGATCTCGAATAGCTCTTCAAAGGTACCGATGCCGCCCGGCAGCGCCACGAACGCATCGGCGCGCTCGCCCATCATGGCCTTGCGCTCATGCATGGTGTCTACGATGTGCAGTTCGTCGCAGAGCGTGTTGGCCAGCTCCCTGTCGACCAGGGCTTTGGGAATGATGCCGATCACCCGCCCCCCCGCCGCCCGCGTGGCCTCGGCCACCGTGCCCATCAGGCCGGTGCGGCCTCCGCCATAAACGAGTTGACCACCACGCTGGCCGATCCAATGGCCGACCGCAGTCGCAGCTGCCGCAAATTGGGGTTGCTCGCCAGGGCGCGAGCCGCAATACACACACATCGAGAATTCTGGAGTCATCCCCCGATCATGCCAACGCGAAACGGCGGCGGGCCAGAACTTTGTCAGCCCACGAAACGTTGCCAGAGCGCGGCCGCCCAGATGCCGCCGCAAATCAGCAAGGAAAGCAGCACTGCCGCACTGCCCATGTCCTTGGCGCGCTTCGACAGATCGTGCCACTCCGGACCAATGCGATCGATGGCAGCCTCGACGGCTGTGTTGAGCAACTCCACGATCATCACCAGCACGACGCTGCACGCAAGCAGCGCTGTTTCGACCCAGCTTCGGCCGAGCCAGAAAGAAGCCGGCAGCAGCACGATGGAAATCAGCGCCTCTTGCCGGAAGGCCGGCTCGCTCCAACCCGCGCGCAGGCCTTGCAGGGAAATGAGGGTGGCGTGAAAAACACGCTCCAGGCCCTTGCGGGCTTTTTGCGGATTAACGGCGGGATCGGGGAGGGCACTCATGGTGTGTTTCGTGGCAGCTTAACCGCGGCCGACGCGCAGTCTGCGTACGGCTTGCGTACAGCTTGGATACGGTTTAGCGACGGCTCATGGGCCGCGACGAAATCAGCCGCGTGCCGGCCCAGGCGTCGTGCCAGAACTGGTGCTGCGGTTGAAAACGCGACAAGAGCGCCCAGATCAGCACCCAGCCAGAAATCAGCAGCGCCGATTCGCCTCCGGAGAGCTTGAAAGGTGCAATCGCGGCGAGCGGAGGCAGAAACCAGATCCAGCCCAACAGGTAACGAATCAACGCGCGACGCTGGGTAACAGGTCGCCCACTGGCGTCGACGATACGGATGCCCCAGGTTTTCATCGCGAGGGTCTGGCCGTGAATCCAGAACCAGACGAAGTACACGCCGAACACGACGAACAGAAAGGCTTGAAGCAAATGACGGCGTTCGTCCATCGCGTCGCGCATTTGGCCCAAGGTGCTGAACAGCCAACCTGCCACGAAGACGACTGCGAACATCAGCATGCCTTCGTACAGCCAGCAGGCCATTCGGCGCCACAGGCCGGGCGCTGTCAAAAGCGCTGCTGCTTCTACGGCGCCGCAGGGCGTTTCGGAAAGACTGGCTTCAGGTTTTGCGGGATCGGACGAACGCATCGACGGCGACATCAGGGTGTCGTCGATGGCTGGGCGGAGGCACGCTCGATCGGCGCCGTAGGAACGAGTACCTGCGCTTCAGCAGGTATCGGAGCGCCCGACACAGGAGCCGCCAAGAAAGGGGTCGCGGGCAACGAGCGCGATGCGCGAACGGACATTGCTGTCGGCTCGCTGGGCGGTGCCAGCTGAATGCGCGGCAAGCGGTCGCCCACCGGCACCGGCACGGGCGCGAACTTTTGAGCCGACACGGGCTTGGCAGGTATCGCTGCACCGCGAGCTGGCTTGACCGCCGCTTTTTCGGCAAGCTCACGCTTTTGCTCGTCGCTCAGTGCTTGGTAGGCCTCCCACTTCGCTTTGCGCTCGTCCGCCGGAATCTGCTTTACCTCGGCGAAATTCAACCGTGCCTGCACCCGTTGCTGCTGGCTCAACGTGGCCCAACCGGACATGCGGCTGTGCATGACGGTTTGCTCTTCGGGCGTCATCTTCGGGTAGTTACGGGTAATCGCCAGCCACTTACGCTTATGTCCGAGCGACAGCCTGTCCCAGTGCTCGGCCAGAGGTTGCAGCGCCAGTTGCTGTGACAGGTTCAGCTCGCTCCACAGCGGCTTGGTAACCAACGCCGTCTTGGGTGCGATAGCAGCCGCCGAGGCCGGGGCACCTGCTTTGGCCCCCTTGGCGTCGAGCGGCAATTGGGCGTTTGCGCTGGACACTGCACAAATTGCAATTGCGGCCGTGGCCATCCGCAGCAGCGTGCCAGCCCAGGCGACCACCATCCGCCGCGACGGGCGGGTGGCAAGCGCCGAAGCGCAAAAATCAAAACTGAACGCAGAGCGGAGCGGCATTCGACAGGATCAACGGACGGTGGCGTCGTCAGTTTTCAAGAACTGCGCGAAACCAGGGTCGGTGTAGGCAGCGGGCGGCAAATCGCCGGTGAGCAAGGCCGAATCGACTTCGGCAAGGTCGTTGGCTCGGTCGTCGTCCTGCATCACGCTGATCGTGATAAGCCCGGCAGCCAAAGCGATGAGCGGAACCACCGAGCCGATTCGGGTCCACCAACGCCCGCCAAGGCCCAGTGTGGCGGAGCGGCCGTTCGAAACCACCACCGGCGCCGTATGCAACTGCGGCGCCACTTTGCGCCGACTGACTGCCTGCTGCCGCGCCACACGCAGTCGCTCGCCGATGTCGTGCGGCAACTGCTCGCTGCCCGACGCCAGGCGCGCCGCCACGCGGCGGCCGAACTGGGCTTCTAAGACGTCCGAAGGCGTGGAGAACGATTGGGTCGAGTTGGTCATAGCGAAATTCCCTTGGCCGTCAGCGCTTTGCTCAGGGCGTGGACGGCACGCGAACAATGAGTTTTGACGCTGCCTTCGGAGCAGCCCATTGCTGCAGCCGTTTCAGCAACATCCATTTCTTCCCAGTAACGCATCAGAAAGGCCTCGCGTTGACGCCCGGGCAGCTTGGCGATCTCTTCTTCGATGTCGTGGAACACCTGGGCGCGTCGCGTGGTGTCTTCGGCGCTCTCGGTTTCTCTGGAGTCGGTGGGCGCCACGAAGTTCTCGAGCAGGTCGAATTCTCCATCGTCGTCCGGAGCTTCGAAGTCGCTGAGATTGGAAAAAAGTGCGCGTCGGGTTTTTTGACGGCGGAACCAATCGAGCGTGCAGTTCGACAGAATCCGCTGAAATAGCATCGGAAGCTCGTTCGGCGGCTTGTCCGCGTAGTGCTCCGCCAGCTTCATCATGCTGTCCTGCACGATGTCGAGCGCAGCTTCCTCGTCACGGACGTGATAGATCGAGCGTTTGAAAGCGCGTCGTTCAACACCTTTGAGGAAATCGGAAAGTTCTTTTTCGGTGGCCAAGCGGGGTCCGGCGCGAAGTGCGCCTCGTGGGATGTCTGTATCTGGACGAGTTGTGTTTTTACCGCCGCGGATTATGCATCGCGCGGCCGATGTCATAATCTGTCCTGCAAGTCAAAAGGCAAACGGGTCTTTGTCCGGCGGAGCATCAATCCGCTCATGGCAACCGGCCTCAAGTCCTGGCGCGGCCTCACAAGGGTTGGCAAGGGGCACCCAAGGTTTTTCGTTCCCGAAAAAACTCCAAAGGTTCATCATGGAAATCTCGAAAGCGGAACTCGCTTCCGCAGCAGCCGCATCCTCCGGGATGGGCAATCAATCCCAAGAGCTCATGGGCGCAGAAGTGCTCATCAAGTCGCTGCAGGCCGAAGGTGTCAAGTACATCTGGGGCTACCCCGGCGGCGCGGTGCTGTACATCTACGACGCGCTCTACAAGCAAGACACCATGCAGCACGTGCTCGTGCGCCACGAGCAGGCGGCGGTGCACGCAGCGGATGGCTATGCGCGCGCGACGGGTGAAGTCGGCGTGGCGTTGGTTACTTCGGGCCCGGGGCTGACAAATGCGGTCACGGGCATTGCAACGGCGTACATGGACTCGATCCCGATGGTGATCATCTCGGGTCAGGTGCCGACCGCGGCCATCGGGCTCGACGCATTCCAGGAATGCGATACCGTCGGCATCACACGACCCATCGTTAAGCACAACTTTCTCGTCAAGGATCCAAAGGATCTTGCGATGACGATCAAGAAGGCATTCCACATCGCGCGCACCGGCCGACCCGGGCCGGTGGTGGTCGACGTGCCGAAAGACGTGTCTTTCAAGAAGGTGCCTTACACCGGTCATCCCGACAAGGTCGAGATGCGCTCATACAACCCTGTGCGCAAAGGCCACGGCGGACAAATCCGCAAGGCGCTACAGCTGCTGCTGACGGCGAAGCGGCCGTATATCTACACGGGCGGCGGCGTACTGTTGAGCAATGCCGCCAACGAGTTGCGCACGTTGGTCGACATGCTCGGCTATCCGGTCACCAACACGTTGATGGGCCTGGGCGCCTATCCCGCGAGCGACCCCAAGTTCCTCGGCATGCTGGGCATGCACGGCACGATCGAAGCCAACAACGCGATGCAGAACTGCGACGTGCTGCTCGCAGTCGGCGCGCGCTTCGACGATCGCGTGATCGGCAATCCGAAGCACTTCGCGCAAAACGAACGCAAGATCATTCATATCGACATCGATCCTTCGAGTATCTCGAAACGGGTGAAGGTCGACATCCCGATCGTCGGCGACGTCAAAGACGTGCTGACAGAACTGATCACGATGATCAAGGAGTCATCGACCAAACCGGACGCTGGTGCCCTGTCCGATTGGTGGAAGACCATCGAGACGTGGCGCGCCAAGGACTGCCTGAAGTACGACCGGGGCAACGGCGATGTCATCAAGCCGCAATACGTGGTCGAGACGCTGTGGAATATGACCAAGGATGCGGACTGCTACATCACGTCCGACGTGGGCCAACACCAGATGTGGGCCGCGCAGTACTACCGCTTCGACGAGCCGCGGCGCTGGATCAACTCTGGTGGGCTCGGCACGATGGGCGTCGGGATTCCGTACGCGATGGGCATCAAGCTCGCCAAGCCCGATGCGGAGGTGTTCACTATCACTGGCGAAGGCTCGGTCCAGATGTGCATCCAGGAGCTCTCTACCTGTTTGCAGTACAACACCCCGATCAAGATCTGTTCGCTGAACAACCGCTACCTTGGCATGGTCCGTCAGTGGCAAGAGATCGAATACTCCGGCCGTTACAGCCACAGCTACATGGACGCGCTGCCCAATTTCGTGAAACTGGCTGAGGCCTATGGGCACGTCGGCATGCTGATCGAGCGGCCCCAAGACGTCGAGCCGGCGCTGCGTGAAGCGCGCAAGCTCAAGGACCGCACCGTGTTCATGGATTTCCGTACCGACCCGACCGAAAACGTGTTTCCGATGGTCAAGGCCGGCGCAGGCATCACTGAGATGCTGTTGGGTTCCGAAGATCTCTGATCGTCGGAATGTTCTCTTAACTTTTCTCGAGACGAATCTATTGGCTGCCAAGCCGCGTGGTTACCGCTACGCGGGGAGGGCACCGAAAAGAGGAGTCTTTCGCTTATGAAACACATCATTGCCGTGCTGCTCGAAAACGAGCCCGGCGCACTCTCTCGGGTGGTCGGCTTGTTCTCCGCCCGCGGCTACAACATCGAATCGCTGACGGTCGCCCCGACCGAAGACGCCAGCCTGTCGCGCATGACCATCGTCACCGCAGGCTCCGACGACGTCATCGAGCAGATTACCAAGCACCTGAACCGGCTCATCGAAGTCGTCAAAGTGGTCGACCTGACCGAAGGCTCGTACACCGAGCGCGAACTGATGATGGTCAAGGTCCGCGCGGTCGGCAAGGAACGCGAAGAGATGATGCGGATGGCCGAGATCTTTCGCGGTCGCATCATCGACGTCACCGACAAGAGCTACACGATCGAACTGACCGGCGACCATTCGAAAAACGACGCGTTTCTCGAAGCGCTGGACCGCAGCGCCATTCTCGAAACCGTGCGAACCGGCGCCAGCGGCATCGGTCGCGGCGAGCGCATCCTGCGCGTCTAAAGCACGCCACCCGTTCATTCCCCATCCCACACTACATTTCAACGAAGGAGCAACGACATGAAGGTTTACTACGACAAAGACGCCGATCTCAGCCTCATCAAGGGCAAGACGGTCGCAATCATTGGCTACGGCTCGCAAGGCCATGCGCATGCGCAAAACTTGAACGACAGCGGCGTCAAAGTCGTCGTCGGCCTGCGAAAGGGCGGCGCCTCGTGGGACAAGGTCGGCAAGGCTGGGCTCAAGGTTGCTGAAGTGGCGGATGCGGTGAAGTCAGCCGACGTGGTCATGATCCTGCTGCCCGATGAGCAGATCGCCAACGTCTACAAGAACGACGTCGCCCCGCACATCAAGGAAGGCGCTTCGCTCGTCTTTGCTCACGGCTTCAACGTGCACTACGGCTTTGTTCAGCCACGCGCCGATCTCGACGTCTGGATGGTCGCCCCGAAGGCGCCGGGCCACACGGTTCGCAGCACCTACACGCAAGGCGGCGGCGTACCCCACCTTGTGGCCGTGCACCAAGACAAGACCGGCAAGGCGCGTGACCTCGCGTTGAGCTACGCCACGGCCAACGGCGGGGGCAAGGCCGGCATCATCGAAACCAACTTTCGCGAAGAAACCGAAACCGACTTGTTCGGCGAGCAGGCTGTTTTGTGCGGAGGCACGGTCGAACTGATCAAGGCTGGGTTCGAAGTGTTGGTCGAGGCCGGCTACGCGCCGGAAATGGCGTATTTCGAATGCCTGCATGAGCTCAAGCTCATCGTCGATCTGATCTATGAAGGCGGCATCGCCAACATGAACTACTCGATCTCGAACAACGCCGAATACGGCGAGTACGTGACCGGCCCGCGCATCATCAACGACGAGTCGAAGAATGTCATGCGGCAGGTGCTGAAGGACATCCAGACCGGCGAATATGCCAAGAGCTTCGTGCTCGAAGCCGCCGCTGGCCAGCCCACGCTGATCAGCCGCCGCCGTTTGAATGCCGAGCATCAGATCGAAGTCGTCGGCGAGAAGCTGCGTGCGATGATGCCGTGGATCAAAAAGAACAAGCTCGTGGACCAAACGCGCAACTGATCGCTGTCCCTCGCACTGTAAGGGCCACCGTGCGCGGTGGCCCTTTTTCATTGACTACACTGCGCTCCTCCAAAGGCCCACTCCATGCATGACGACACGCTCCCTGACGAGGTGCAGCCGCGCAAGCGGCGTAAGGGCATCTACATCCTGCCCAACCTGTTCACGTTGGCAGCGCTGTTCGGCGGCTTCTATTCGATCGTGATGGCCATGAACGGCCGCTTCGACCTGGCCGCGCTCGGCGTTTTCGCCGCGATGATCCTCGACAGCCTCGACGGTCGCGTCGCGCGCATGACCAACACGCAAAGCGCGTTCGGCGAGCAGATGGATTCGCTGTCCGACATGGTGTCTTTCGGCGCTGCGCCTGCGTTGATCGCATATGAGTGGTCGCTGAAAGGTCTGGGCCGTTGGGGCTGGATCGCAGCCTTTGTATATTGCGCTTGCGCTGCGTTGCGACTGGCTCGCTTCAACGTCAACACGGGCGTGGTCGACAAGCGCTGGTTTCAGGGCTTGCCCTCACCCGCGGCCGCGGCACTGGTAATGGGCTTCATCTGGCTCATGACCGAGTCGGGCAAACGCGGTGGCGAGGTGTTGTATCTGTCCTGGGCACAGATCACCTGGATCACGTTCGGTTTCACGCTCTACGCGGGACTCACGATGGTGACCAATGCACCGTTCTACAGTTTCAAGGACTTCAGAAAGGCCCGCAGCGTTCCGTTCGCAGCGATTGTTCTGATCGCGCTGGGCATCGCGGTCATCAACATTGATCCGCCGACGGTCCTGTTCAGCCTTTTCGTTATTTACGGACTCAGCGGCTACGTGGTCTATGCCTGGCGCAAGGCCAAAGGGCAGCCAGTAAGCGTCATCAGCATGTCCACGGACGAACCCGACGAAGTCGGGCTCCACAAGTAAAACGGCCTGTGCTACATTCGCAGCCTTCATGAACAAGATTTCGCTGGCCCTACTAATGATCCCCTTCGGGCGGAGACGGTAGCGCACGCGCTAGTCCCTCACCACGGCCCGTTCGCACCAGCAACGGGCCGTTTTGCTTTTGGGGTTGCTGGTGACACCCCAACCATCACAGAGAAATCGATATGTTGAAGCAACCTCAAGCCAAGTACCGCGCTTTTGCACCGATCGGCCTCAAGGACCGCACCTGGCCCGACGCCGTGCTGACCAAAGCCCCGATCTGGCTGTCGACCGATCTGCGCGATGGCAACCAGGCGTTGGTCGAGCCAATGGATATTGCGCGCAAGACGCGGATGTTCGAGACGCTCGTGGCCATCGGTTTCAAGGAAATCGAAGTCGGATTTCCTTCGGCGTCACAAGTCGAGTTCGACTTCGTGCGCAAACTGATCGATGAAGATCGCATTCCCGATGACGTGACGATCCAGGTGCTTACGCAGGCGCGTGACCACCTCATCACCCGCACCTTCGAAGCGCTGCAGGGTGCGCCGCGGGCCATCGTGCACCTGTACAACGCGGTGGCGCCGATCATGCGGCGCGTTGTGCTCGGCATGGACGAGGACCAGATCGTCGAACTCGCAACGACGCACGCGCGCATGTTCAACGATTGCGCTGCCAAGCAGCCGGAAACGCAGTGGGCCTTTCAGTACTCGCCAGAGATGTTCTCGGGAACCGATCTCGCTTTCTCGAAGCGTGTGGTCGATGCGGTGACCGAGGTTTGGCAGCCGACCGCCGAGCACAAGTGCATCGTCAATTTGCCTTCGACGGTCGAGCATTCGACGCCCAACATCTTCGCCGACATGATCGAGTGGATGCACCGCAACCTCGAGCGACGCGAAGCGATGGTGCTGTCGGTGCACCCGCACAACGACCGCGGCACCGGCACGGCTGCTGGCGAGTTCGCGTTGATGGCGGGTGCCGATCGCCTCGAAGGATGCCTTTTCGGCAACGGTGAGCGAACCGGCAACCTCGACTTGGTCAACGTCGCGCTCAACCTCTACACGCAGGGCGTGTCTCCCGGACTCGATTTCTCGAATATCGACGAGATCCGTGCGACCGTGGAGCAGTGCAATCAGTTGCCAGTGCACCCGCGCCATCCGTATGTCGGCGACCTGGTCTACACGTCGTTTTCCGGCTCGCATCAGGATGCGATCAAGAAAGCCTTTTCGGCACGCAAGGAAGGTGACATTTGGGATATGCCCTATCTTCCGATCGATCCCAAAGATGTGGGACGCAGCTACGAAGCCGTCATTCGCGTTAACAGCCAGTCCGGCAAGGGCGGCATGGCGTACCTGCTCGAAAGCGAATACGGCCTAGAAATGCCGCGTCGCCTTCAGATGGAATTCATGCAGACGGTGCAAAAGGAGATGGACATCGCCGGCAAGGAACTCTCCGCCGCCGATCTCTACGCCATGTTCGAGCGCGAGTACGGATTGAAGGCGGCGCACGCGTTGCAGCACCGGGTGCTCGAGGAGCAGGGCGAGGGCGCCAATGCTCTGGTGGTGTTGCGCGGCGACCTGCCATGGCAAGGCGAAAGTCGACCCGTCGAAGGACGCGGCAACGGTCCGATCGATGCCTTCATCCATGCGCTGACCGATGCCACCGGGCACACAGTGCGCGTCCTCGACTACCACCAGCACGCCATAGGCGCTGGTGCGGATGCGCAGGCCGTCGCTTACCTCGAACTCCGTGTCGACGAATCTCAGACCCTGTTCGGCGTGGGCATTGATGCCGACATCATTTCGGCGTCGCTCAAGGCTATCGTTTCGGGGCTGGAGCGCGCCAGGGCGCAAGGCGCCCGCAGCGCACAATCGCTCGCCGAACCCGCCTGAGGAGACACACGATGACCGACCAGCTGATCATTTTCGACACCACATTGCGCGATGGCGAACAGTCGCCGGGAGCGTCGATGACACGCGACGAGAAGCTGCGCATCGCCAAGCAACTGGAGCGCTTGAAGGTCGATGTGATCGAGGCCGGTTTTCCTGCCAGCTCCAATGGCGACTTCGAGGCCGTGAAGGCGATCGCCAATGCGATCAAGGACTCGACCATCTGTGGCCTGTCGCGCGCCAATGACCGTGACATCTCACGCGCGGCCGAGGCACTGAAGGGCGCGGCCAACGGGCGCATCCACACTTTCATTGCCACGTCGCCGCTGCATATGGAGAAGAAGCTGCGCATGTCGGCGGACGAGGTGTTCGAGCAGGCCAAACTAGCGGTGCGCTTCGCCCGCAATCTGGTCGCTGATGTCGAGTTCAGCCCGGAAGACGGCTATCGCAGCGACATGGACTTTTTGTGCCGAGTGATCGAGGCAGTGATCCACGAAGGCGCCACCACCATCAACGTGCCTGACACCGTGGGCTATGCGATCCCCGAGCTGTACGGCACCTTCATCAAGACACTGCGCGAGCGCGTGCCGAACAGCGACAAGGCCGTATGGTCGGTACATTGCCACAACGACCTCGGCATGGCGGTCGCGAACTCGCTGGCCGGCGTGAAGATCGGCGGCGCGCGACAGGTCGAATGCACGATCAACGGCCTGGGCGAGCGTGCGGGCAACTGTTCGCTCGAAGAGATCGTCATGGCAGTCAAGACGCGCCGCGACTACTTCGGGCTCGATATGAACATCGATGCAAAACACATCCTGGCAGCGAGTCGCATGGTCAGCCAGACCACCGGATTCGTGGTGCAGCCCAACAAGGCGGTCGTTGGTGCTAATGCCTTTGCGCATGCCTCTGGCATTCATCAGGACGGCGTGCTGAAGGCGCGCGACACCTATGAAATCATGAGGGCCGAAGATGTGGGCTGGGCCGCCAACAAGATCGTGCTGGGCAAACTGAGCGGCCGCAACGCGTTCAAGCAGCGGTTGATCGAACTTGGCGTCACGATGGAGAGCGAGGCCGAGATCAACGCCGCGTTCTCGCGCTTCAAAGAGCTGGCAGACCGAAAAAGCGAAATATTTGATGAAGACATCCTCGCGCTCGTCAGCGCGGAGGAGGTGTCAAACGTTGGTGACAAGTTTGCATTTGTATCGTTGGTGCAGCAAAGCGAGACAGGCGAGCGGCCCCATGCCCGAATCGTGTTCACGGTGCAAGGCAAGGAAGTTGTCGGTGTTTCCGAGGGAAATGGCCCGGTCGATGCTTCATTGAAGGCGATCGAAGAACATGTGAAAAGCGGGGCCGAAATGGTCCTTTATTCGGTGAACGCCATCAGTGGTTCCACCGAAAGTCAGGGTGAAGTGACAGTTCGGCTTCAAAATGCCGGCCGGGTCGTCAACGGTGTGGGTGCAGACCCCGACATCGTGGTGGCGTCGGCCAAGGCTTATTTGAGTGCCCTCAATAAGTTACAGAGCCAAGCTGAGAGAGTAGCGGCGCAAGGTTGAGTTTTCGGGCGATCCTTTATTTCGATTCAAGAAGGGGACGCAAGTAACTGATATTGCGTGTCTTTTTTGATTTGGATACACTGCGGTCACATTCGCAACCGCTGGAGAGTTTTTTAATGCCCGAAGCCCGTCGTCATCGAGTTTCCAGCCAGCGGTTTCTACCCGCGTTCCGACTCGTCGCCGTTACCCTCATCGCCGTGTACAGCACGGCGTTTTTGTTGCCTGAAGCGCAAGCCGCCAGGAAGCACGAGGCACCGGTTGCCAAGAAGAGCCAGGCTGCTGGCGACAGCCGTGCCAAGGGTGCGAAGAGCGTTGCGCAGGCACCCCATGCTGCAACCGCTAAACGCGGTGCCAAGACCGAGAAGGTCGTACGCGCCGACAACGCAGACCGTGTGGTCCGCGGCGGCCGCAACGTGGTGGCAACCATTCGGCAACGCGGTGGCAAGACCGTCGTCGCCGTGCAGCGCCGTTCCATCGTTCGCGTCGCAGAGGCGCCGCCCCGCTTGTCCTTCGGTCAGATGGCCGGCCTCAACCACACCGAAGACGCGCTTGACCTGAAGTCGAACGCCGCGCTGGTGATCGATCAGGACACGCGCGAAGTGCTGTTCAGCAAGAACGACCACGCCATCCTGCCGATCGCTTCACTCACCAAGCTCATGACCGGTCTGGTCATGAGCGAAGCCCGCCTGCCGAACGAAGAACTGATCACCATCGTCCAGGACGATGTCGACACTGAAAAGCACAGCAGCTCGCGATTGATGGTCGGCACCACGCTGTCGCGCGGCGAACTGTTGCACCTCGCACTCATGTCGAGCGAGAACCGCGCGGCACATGCGTTGGCCCGCACCTATCCAGGAGGCACCGCCACCTTTGTCAGCGTGATGAACGCCAAGGCGCGCCTGCTGGGCATGAAGGACACGCGTTACGTCGAGCCGACCGGTCTGTCGTTCAACAACCAGTCCAGCGCGCAAGATCTGGCCTTGCTGGTCAATGCGGCTTCTGCCGATGCCACGGTGCGTCAACTCTCTACTTCGCCTAACTACCAGGTCGAGGTGGGCAACCGCCTGCTGCAGTTCAACACGACCAACCGTCTGGTGAAGAACCCTGACTGGGACATCGGTGTGCAAAAGACCGGTTTCATCAACGAAGCGGGTCAATGCCTGGTGATGCAGACCAAAATCGCCGGCCGTAAGCTCATCATGGTGTTCCTGGATTCGGCCGGCAAACTGAGCCGCATTGGCGATGCCGAGCGTGTGCGCCGCTGGGTCGAAGCAACACATTTGATGTCGCCGGCAGCACGTCAGAGCGTTGCGACGGCTGACATCGCAGGCTGAGTCGATCTCGCTCTGCGCTCTCAATCGGCGCGCTGCTTAGGTGCCGATATGGCGCGACGGTGCTGTCAGTGACCCTTCATGCGGTCGAGACAGCGCCGTTTTCGTTGTAGCCCAACGCACCCGAGATTTCGTTGGCCGTGGCTTGCAGCTTCGGCAACCAGCCGTCGTCGAGCCGGTCGGCCGGTGCCGAGATCGACAAGCCAGCGATCAATTTGCCCTGGTCGTCGTAAATGCCAGCCGCCATGCAGCGCACGCCCAGCTCCAGCTCTTCGTTGTCCCGGGCAATGCCGTATTGCCGCGCTTTAGAGAGCTCGCGCTCTAGCGCCGGCAACTGCGTGATGCTGTTGCGTGTGTGGCCTGCGAGACCGGTGCGCGTCGCGTAGCTGCGAACCCGCTGCGGATCGTCGACCGCCAGAAACAGCTTGCCGGTCGATGTGAGGTGCAGCGGTGCACGGCCGCCGATGGCACGCACCACCTGCATGCCGGAGCGCTCGCTGTAGGCTCGTTCGATGTAGACGATTTCGTCCCCCTGGCGCATGCTGAGATTGACGGGTTGCTGTGTGAGCTTGTGCAGTTCGCGCATCGGCGTCAGCGCGGCATCGCGCACGTTGAGGCGACCTTTGACGAGGTTGCCCAGTTCGAGCAGCCGCATCCCCAGCCGGTAGCTGCCGGCCTCCGGCCGGTCGACGAAGCGACCTACTGCCAGGTCATTCAGGATGCGGTGGGTGGTCGAGGGGTGCAGGCCGGTCTTTTCGCTGATTTCCTTCAGCGACATCGCGTCCTCGCGGGACGCGAGAACGTCGATCAGCGAAAACATGCGCTCGATGACCTGGACGACAGGTGTGGCGGGACCGTCGGAGGGGGGTTTTCTCATGGCAGCAATCCGTGTTGACGGACGTCCATTTTACTTTGTGAAATCGCCGCCCGGCTGCCAACGACCTTCAATCAGCACTTCATGTGGCGCATAGCGCGCTTTGTAGTTCATTTTGGCGCTGCCCTCGATCCAATAGCCAAGGTACACGTGCGACAGCCCCAACCGCTTCGCCTGCTCGATCTGCCAGAGCACGCCGTAGTTGCCATAGGCTGCACCAGCGTCGGGTTCGTAGAAGGTGTAGACGGCAGAGATGCCATCGTTCAGCACGTCGAGGATCGACACCATCTTGAGCGCACCGGCACTGCCATCGGCCAACGTCTCCCGAAATTCGACGAGACGCGAATTCACGCGGCTTTGCAGCAGGAACTGCGTGTACTGGTCGATGCTGTCGTGGTCCATGCCGCCGCCGGAATGGCGACCGGTTTGATAACGCAGATAGAGTTGGTAATGCTCTGGCACGAAACACAGCTTGAGCACGCGCGCTTGCAGATTTTCGTGCTTCGCGCGAGCACGGCGTTGGCTGCGGCTCGGCTGAAACTCGTTGACTTGAACACGCAGCGGAATGCAGGCGCTGCAGCCGTCGCAGTAGGGCCGATAAGTGAACATGCCGCTGCGCCGGAAGCCGGTCAACACCAGCTCGGAGTAGGTGTCGTTGTGGATCAAATGACTCGGAGTAGCAACTTGCGAACGCGCTTGACGGTCCGGCAAATAGCTGCACGGATAGGGCGCAGTCGCATAGAACTGCAGCGTGTGGAGCGGTAGGTCCTTGAGATGCGTCACGTCGTCGAAAAATGTCGCGCTGAGAGGAGTTCATTCCAGTATACGGGCTCAAAATTCCACTGTGGCGCGCTTTGTCGATGGGCCTGAACGGCGTTTGCTACGTGCGACACGAAGCTGGCACGCGGCATCTCGCGCGCGCCCAAGCTGGTCAGATGCGCCGTGTTCTGCTGGCAGTCGATCATGGCAATACCGTGACGACGGCACAGGCACACGAGCGCCGACAGCGCGATCTTCGACGCATCGGGCTGCCGCGTGAACATCGACTCGCCGAACACCGCGCCGCCGATCGCCACGCAATACAAACCTCCGGCCAGCTCACCGTCGATCCACGTCTCGACGCTGTGCGCAAAACCTGCGCGATGCAAAGCGACATAGGCCTCGACCATTTCCGGAACGATCCAGGTGCCCGACTGTCCGGCACGCGGCGCCTTTGAGCACGCGGTGATCACGGCCTCGAAGTTCCGGTCGACGCGAATCTCGCAGCGTGCCGTCGCCGCGAATTGCGCCAGTGTTTTGCGCAACGACCGATGCAGTTTGAAGCGCGCCACTTCCAGCACCATGCGCGGATCCGGGCTCCACCACAAGATTGGCTGACCCTCGCTGAACCACGGGAAGATGCAGTGGCTGTAAGCCTGCAACAGCGACGGCACATCGAGTGCGCCGCCGGCGGCCAGCAGCCCGGGCACCGGGTCGGCCTCACCCCAAGCCGACGCCGGGTCGGGCAGCGGGTCGCCGGGTTCGAGCCATGGAACTTGCATGGCCCCAGGTATACACGGCTTCGCGATGTCCCTGCATACCCCGGCATTACATACCGTCAGCCTTGATTCGCCGAAGCTTCTATAGTGCGCAGGCGCGCGCGCCTAGCGCCCCGGTCAGCCCCCACACGACGAAATAAATCCCGCGAGGACTCATCTTGAATACTGAAGTTACTTCCGCCGCCTCCAGCCTACCCGCCCCGTCGGGTCCGCTTCGCTTCGGCAGTGGCCAGGCCGTACGCCGGCTCGAAGACGAAAGCCTGCTTGCAGGCACCGGCCGCTACACCGACGACGTTACGTTGCCCGGACAGGGCTACCTCGTGTTCTTGCGGTCACCGTATCCGCACGCGCTCATCAAGTCTGTCGACACCGCTGCAGCGAGCGCCATGCCGGGCGTGTTGCGCGTGATCACCGGCGCTGAAATGGCCGAAGCCGGCGTCAAGCCGATGGCTGGCGTGGCCGGTTTCAAGCGCGGCGATGGCAGCGATTGCGTATCGCCGCCACGCTACGCGCTGGCACACGAGCGCGCGCGCTTCGTCGGCGAGCCCGTGGTGGCGGTCGTCGCCGACAGCGTTCAGCAAGCTCGCGACGCAGCCGAAGCCGTGATGGTCGACTACGAAGACCTGCCGATGGTCGTCGACGTGCAAAGCGCAACAGCCGAAGGCGCGCCGCTGCTTGACGATGCCGCTACCGGCAACATCTCGGCCGAGATGCGGCACGGCAACGCAGAAGCGACGGTGGCAGCGTTCGCCAAGGCGAGCCATGTGGTTACGCTGGACATCGCCAACCAGCGTGTCGTGGCGCTGACCATCGAGCCGCGCTCGGTGCTTGCCGACTTCGATCCCGCGACAGACCGGACGACGATCCGCATGAGTACGCAGATGCCGTCAGGCGTGCGCGATACGGTGTGTGCATGCCTCGGACTCGCCAAAGAAAAAGTCCGCGTCGTGGTCGGCGATGTAGGCGGCGGATTCGGCATGAAGACCAGCGCGTACCCCGAAGACGTGGTCGTGGCCTACGCCTCGCGCGCAGTCAAACGCCCAGTGAAATGGGTGAGCGAACGCAGCGAGGAATTTCTCTCGTCCGCACATGGCCGGGACATCGAAACGCAAGCCGAACTCGCACTCGCAGCCGACGGCAAAATCCTCGGCCTGCGCATCAAGACGCTGGCCAACGTCGGCGCTTATGCCACCGGCACTGGCGTCGCCATCCAGTTGCTGATCGGCCCTTGGGTGCAGACCAGCGTGTACGACATCCAGACCATCGACTTCCACTTCAAGGCGGTGCTTACCAACACCGCACCGACCGGTGCCTACCGTGGCGCTGGCCGGCCCGAGGCGATCTTCACGATCGAGCGTCTGATGGACGAAGCCGCGCGCCAGACCGGTATCGACCGCGTTGCGCTTCGCCGTCGCAATTTCATCCATCCCGATCAGATGCCGTACAAGAATCCGATGGGGCAGACCTACGACACGGGGCAGTTCGAATCGGTGATGAACCAGGGCTTGGCACTGGCCGATTGGGACGGCTTCGAAGCCCGTGCTGCAGCCTCGGCGAAGGAAGGCAAGCAACGCGGCCTTGGCATCGCGACCTTTCTGGAATGGACCGGTGGCAACGTTTTCGAAGAGCGCGTGACGGTTTCGGTGCACGCAGACGGCGTAATCGAAGTGTTCTCCGCCGTCAATGCGATGGGGCAGGGCATCGCAACTTCTCTGGCGCAGTTGGCAGTCGACGCTTTCGGCGTGCCGATCGAGAAAGTGCGCATCGTGCTGGGCGACACCGATCGCGGCGATGGTTTCGGCAGCGCCGGCTCACGTTCGCTCTTTACCGGCGGCTCGGCTGTACGCGTCGGCGCCGAACGCACCATCGACAAGGCCCGTGATCTGGCTGCGAAAGAGTTCGAGGCCGCTGCCGCTGACGTGACTTACGCCAACGGCGTGTTCACCGTCGCTGGCACCGACCTCAAGCTAGACCTGTTCGCGCTGGCCGGCAAGCAACCCGAGCGCGAAATCTTCGTCGATTCGACCAGCGCCGTCGCTGGCCCGACATGGCCCAACGGCTGCCATATCTGCGAGATCGAGATCGATCCGCCGACCGGCGATGTCACCGTGGTCGCCTACAGCTCGGTCAACGATGTCGGCCGTGTCATCAACCCGATGATCGTGCGCGGCCAGCTCGATGGTGGCGCGGTGCAGGGCATAGGCCAGGCGCTTTATGAACAGGTGGTGTACGACCGAGAAACCGGGCAGCCGGTGACCGGCAGCCTGATGGACTATGTGGCACCGCGGGCCGATGTCATCGAGTCGATGTTCAAGATGGAAATGGATGAGTCGACGCCCTGCAAGAACAACCCGCTCGGGGTGAAGGGTGTGGGCGAGCTCGGCACCATTGGCGCGACGCCGGCAGTGGTCAATGCGGTGGCAGATGCGTTCGCGCGCAACGGGCTGGGCTCGAAGACGGCGCACCTGCAGATGCCGCTAAGTCCCTCGCGGGTGTGGCACGCGATGCAAGAAACCTCTACCGTCTGAAGGCTACGGCGCGGCCATCCTCGGCCGCATCATCGGCTACGGTAGTTGCGCCGGCCGCTCAGAACTCTTCGAGCGGCAAGCCCACGTAGTTTTCCGAAAGCGAGGTCGACGCCGCGTGCGAATGCACGAGGTAGTCGAGCTCCGCTTCCTGGATCTTCTGGCCGAACTCGCCCGTGTCGGGGAAACGATGCATGAGCGAGGTGAACCACCATGAGAAGCGCTCGGCCTTCCAGACGCGGCGCAGGCAGAGATCGGAGTACCGGTCCAGCCCCGATGCGCTCTTCTCGCCGTAAAAAATCTCGAGTGATCGCGCGAGGTAGCCGACATCGGCCGCCGCGAGGTTGAGCCCCTTGGCGCCGGTCGGCGGCACGATGTGCGCCGCATCGCCAGCCAGAAACAGCGAGCCGAATCGCATTGGCTCCGCCACGAAACTGCGCAGCGGTGCGATGCTCTTTTCGATCGACGGACCGGTGACCAGCCGCTCGCGAGCTTCTGGGTCGAGGCGAGATCGCAGCTCGTTCCAGAACGCTTCATCGCTCCAGTTCTCTACGCGCTCTTCGGTCGGCACCTGCACGTAGTAGCGGCTGCGGGTCGCGCTCCGCATACTGCACAGCGCAAAGCCGCGGGCGGTGTTGGCGTAGATGAGTTCGTGCGACACGGGAGGCACATCGGCCAGCACACCGAGCCAGCCGAAGGGGTAGACCTTTTCGTAGATGTGCAGCGCATCGACCGGCACGCTGGCACGGCTGACGCCGTGATAACCGTCGCAGCCGGCGATGAAGTCGCACTCGATCTCGTGCGTCTGCCCGTCTTTCTCGTAGCGGACGCGTGGGTGCGACGAGTCGAAATCGTGCAGGCTGACCGGCGATGCGCTGTAGATGGTCGTGAGCCCAGCGGCGCTGCGCGCCTCCATCAGGTCGAGTGTGACCTCGGTTTGGCCGTACACCGTAACCTGCTTACCATCCGTGAGGCCACGCATGTCTATGCGATGTCGCTCGCCTTTGAAGAGCAATTCGATGCCTCCGTGCGGCAGCCCTTCGGCGCGCGCCCGTGCGTCGACACCTGCCCGCGCCAGCAAGTCCATCGTGACCTGCTCGAGCACGCCGGCACGGATGCGGCCCCGCACATAGTCGCCGGTCTGGCGCTCGACGACGATGTTGTCGATGCCGGCTTTGTGCAGCAACTGGCCGAGCAGCAGGCCGGCCGGCCCCGCTCCGATGATGGCAACTTGGGTTCGCATGTCTGACTCCGTTCTGTCCGTCTTGGTTGCTTGCAGCGTAGGGCGAAGTGCTTGCTGCCAGGTGCCGACGACGCAAGCCTTGTGCGATCATGCGAACTGTTGCGCGATCATCGCGCAACAGTTCCAGCGCCATCACTCGCAATGACCATCGCCAAGCCCGACTTCATCGAAGGCATCGCCAAAGGCATGGCGGTGTTGGAGAGTTTCGACACTGAGCGCCAACGGCTCAACGCCACGCTTGCGGCCGAGCGCGCTGGCTTGACGCGCGCAGCCGCACGTCGTCATCTGCTGACGCTCGCGCACCTGGGCTACCTGGAAACCGATGGCAGTTACTTCTGGATGTCGCCGAAGGTGCTGCGCTTTTCCGGTAGCTATCTTGCTTCGTCGCGCCTGCCTCGTGCTTTGCAACCGACGCTCAACCGGCTCGCAGCGCAGACCGGCGAATCGTTTTCAGCGGTGGTGCTCGATGGCGAAGAGGTGGTCATCGTCGCGCGCAGCGGCAGTTATGGCATGCCGACGCGCGTGCTGGCGTACGGACTGCATCTTGGCGCGCGTTTGCCGGCGCACGCTACGTCGACCGGCCGCGTGCTGCTCGCCGCGCTGACGCCGGCGCAGCTCTCGCTCTGGCTGAAGGGCCGCACCTTGCCACGCCTCACGCCTCACACCGTCACGCAGGCGCGGCTGCTGCGCCAATGCATTACCGAGGCGCGCAAGCAGGACTGCAGTTTCGCAGGCGAAGAGCATGAATTGGGAGTGCAGGCACTGGCCGTGCCGCTGCGCAACATGCAGGGGCAGACAGTGGCGGCGCTGAACGTGGTCTTGTCGGGCGGACGGCACGATGCGGACGCGTTGCTGCGCCGGATGCTGCCTTTGTTGTTCGAGGCAGCACGCGAACTCAGGGCGCTGCTTTAAGGCGCGTTAAGCCCCATCGAAGTTCACCGGTTCAAAATCAGACCACCATGCGACTGCTCCTGCTCGAAGACGACGTGATGATCGGCGAGGCCGTGCTCGACCTGCTGCGTGCGGAGGACTATGCGGTCGACTGGGTGAAGGACGGCGAGGCAGCAGACTTTGCCTTGCGCTCTCAGCAATACGACCTGGTTCTGCTCGACCTCGGCGTGCCGAGGCGCGACGGTCTAGAGGTCCTGCGTAGCCTGCGCGCTCGCAAACAACGCATGCCGGTGCTGATCGCGACAGCGCGCGACTCCATTCAACAGCGCATAGAAGGCCTCGACGCCGGCGCCGACGATTACGTGATCAAACCCTACGATCTCGACGAGTTGCTCGCCCGCATTCGTGCGTTGCTGCGGCGTGCGTCGGGCCGCGCCGAGCCGGTGTACGAGCACATGGGCGTGAGCATCAACCCGGCCACTCGCGAGGTCACGGTGGGCGGCCAACCCGTCGTTCTGTCGGCGCGCGAGTGGTCAGTGCTGGAGCCGTTGCTGGCGCGGCCCGGCATGGTGCTGTCGCGCGCGCAGATCGAAGAAAAGCTCTACAGCTGGAAAGACGAAATCAGCAGCAACGCCATCGAGGTCTACGTGCACGGCCTGCGCAAGAAGCTCGGCGCCGACCTGATCCGCAACGTGCGTGGCGTTGGCTACATGGTGCCGAAGGCATGAGGGCGCCGAGAACATGACGGGCGCGATGACCGGCTCGCTGCGCGCGCGCCTCTTGTGGTTTTTGCTCGCGGCTATTGTCCTGGCAGCCGGCGTGCAGGCGCTGGTGGCGTACCGGACGGTGCTGAACGAAGCCGACGAAATTTTCGACTATCACATGCAGCAGATGGCGCTGTCGCTTCGCGCCGGTTTACCACCGAGTGCGGCAGTGGGCGGCATCGGCGCCGGCGAACAGAACTTCGAGTTCGTGGTGCAGGTCTGGACCACCGAGGGCGTGCGAATTTTCGAATCAGCGGAAGAGGCCGCGTTGCCGCAACTCGCGGTGCTCGGCTTTGCCGACGTGCGAGCGCGCGGCACGACTTACCGCGTGTTCTCGGTGCAGACCCACGGTCTCGTCATCCAGGTGGCGCAGGACCTCCGGGTGCGCAAGCGCATGGCGGGCGCGCTGGCGTTACGCACGATTGGGCCGATCGCGCTGATGGCACCGTTGTTGATGCTGGTCGTGTGGTGGGTGGTGAGCCGGTCTCTCGCGCCGGTGGCGCGTGTGCGTCGTCAGGTTGCCGCGCGCGAGGCCAACGAGCTGTCGCCGGTGAGCGAAGAAGGCTTGCCCGAGGAAGTGCGGCCGCTGGTGCACGAACTCAATCTGCTTTTCGATCGGGTGCGCCATGCATTCGAAGCACAGAAGCACTTCGTGGCCGACGCGGCGCACGAGTTGAGGTCGCCGCTGACCGCGCTCAAGTTGCAGGTGCAGAGCTTGCAGCGTGCACCTGACGAGGCGACACGCAACATCGCTATTGGAAGATTGGCAGCGGGCATCGATCGCGCGACGCGACTTGTCGAACAGATGCTGGCATTGGCGCGCCACGAGGCCAGCATGGCGGCAGGCGCAAAGCCCGAGCAAGTCGACCTCAACGAAGTCGCGCGGCTGGCTGTGTCCGACGCCATTGCCAACGCACAGGCCCGGCGTATAGACATCGGCGTCGCGCATGCCGATGCGAATGTGGCGGCAGTGGTTGTGCAAGGCCAGCCGGAGGCGCTGCGCATGATGCTGCGTAACCTGCTCGACAACGCCGTCAAGTACACGCCCGAAGGCGGCCGGGTCGACATCGGCATTGCGCAGCGCGATGCGGGTGTCGAGCTGAGCGTCGACGACAGCGGCCCCGGCCTGCCGGAGAGCGAACGAGGGCGCGTGCTCGACCGTTTCTATCGTTCTGGTGAACCACAGGCACCCGGCAGTGGACTGGGGCTGGCCATCGTCAAATCGATTGCCGACCTTCATGACGCCACGGTGTCGCTGGGCGCATCGCCGAGTCTCGGCGGTCTGCGCGTCTTGATCCGGTGGGAAGACAGGACCGGCAAGACCTGAGCTGCCTCGCGTTTAAGCAGCGCTTAAGTCAGCGCTGCGACATTCCTTTCATTGCATGTTCCTCACCGCTTTGAAAGGCTTCCGAAATGAACGCATCCCGTCTCACGTCCCCGCGCGCCATCGTGCTCGCACTCGCCGCGGCCGGTGTGCTTGGCGCGGCAGCCACGGGCGCATACACCAGCGCCAACGCGCTGGGCTCCAGCACGCCGACCGTCATCACCGCACCGGCGGCTTCGGTCGCACCGCAGATCACCTTGCCGGACTTCTCGACCATCACCACGCGTGATGGCCCGGCCGTGGTCAACATCAGTGTGACGGGCGTCACCAAGACTGCCGACGAAGACGGCGCTGCGGGTCTGCAGGGCATCGACCCCAACGATCCGATGTACGAGTTCTTCAAGCGTTTCCAGGGCCAGATGCCGCACGGTCAGCGTGGCCATCCGGGCCAGGGCGGCGGTGAGCACGAGACGCCGATGCGCGGCCAGGGCTCTGGCTTCATCATCAGCGCCGACGGCACCATCCTTACCAACGCACACGTCGTGAAGGATGCGAAGGAGGTCACCGTCAAGCTGACCGATCGACGCGAATTCCGCGCCAAGGTGCTCGGCGTTGATGCCAAAACCGACATTGCAGTGCTCAAGATCGAGGCCAAAAACCTGCCTACGCTGGCGCTCGGCAACACCAAGGATCTGAAGGTCGGCGAATGGGTGCTTGCGATCGGTTCGCCGTTCGGTTTCGAGAACACGGTGACGGCCGGCGTGGTGAGCGCCAAGGGCCGCACCTTGCCCGACGACAGCTACGTGCCCTTCATCCAGACCGACGTTGCCATCAACCCCGGCAACTCCGGTGGCCCGCTGTTGAACTCACGCGGTGAGGTCGTGGGCATCAACTCGCAGATCTACACCCGCAGTGGCGGCTATCAGGGCGTGTCGTTCGCGATCCCGATCGACGTCGCGGTGCAGATCAAGAACCAGATCGTCGCGACCGGCAAGGCGACGCACGGCAAGCTGGGCATCGCGATACAGGAAGTGAACCAGGCCTTTGCCGACTCCTTCAAGCTGGACAAGCCCGAAGGCGCGCTGGTGGCGAACATCGAGAAGGGCAGCGCCGGCGACCTGGCTGGTTTGCGCACGGGGGACGTGATTCGCAAGGTCGATGGGCAGCCGATCATCTCGTCGGGCGATTTGCCAGCCATCATCGGTCAGCAGGCGCCGGGCACCAAGGTGGCGCTCGAGGTGTGGCGCCAGGGCGAGCGGCAGACGTTGACTGCCAAGCTGGGCGACGCGAGCGAGAAGGCAACCAAGGTCGCCAAGGCGGACGACGCGGCAGGAAAGGGCAAGCTGGGTCTCGCGCTGCGTCCGTTGCGGCCGCAGGAGCAGCGCGAGGCAGCCGTCGAGGGCGGCTTGCTGATCGAAGACAGCGCTGGTCCTTCAGCGCTGGCGGGCGTCCAGGCCGGGGATGTGCTGCTGGCCATCAACGGCACGCCAGCGAAGACCGTCGAGCAAGTACGCGATATTGCGGCCAAGGCTGACAAATCGGTTGCATTGCTGATACAGCGCGGCAGCGACAAGATCTTTGTGCCGGTGCGCGTCGGTTAAACAGCCAGACTTCGCACTGTGAAAGCCTGCTACCCGTTGGGTAGCAGGCTTTTTTTGCGATTAATTTCCCTGCATTTGTTAATTTCAGGTAATCGAGCAACGCCTTCTGGCTGAATGATCGAATTGCCGGCATGAGCGTGATTTTTATTACGCGAAAAGTTCCTGTCTCGCAACTACAGTGCGTCACGTTCGAAAACAAACGCATCTGCAGGGGAATGACAATGGAATCTCTTTTTTTACTACTAACCGCATGGACAGCCATTCTTTGCTACTTTGCATGGGTTGTTTACGGTCGTCGCTTTTCGGGAGCTATACAAAAAATAAATTTGAAGCCGGAAAACGATACATCCCAGGCTGAAATATTTTCCTGTCTGCTGAGCGGAAATATTGCATTGATCGAAAAAGACAATTTCGATCAACTGGCCAGTTCGTTATCGTCAGAAAAAATTCAACAGGCTTTATTTCGCCATTGGCAAATTAAAGGACCCGAGTCTTTCTCGGTGGGATTGCAGCAGGCTTTCTTCCAGCTCGGCGACACACATGTAATCGAGCGCGAAGCATTCAGCGCCTGGAACACCGGTTTTCCGTGCAGTACGGCCACTTACATCAGGCTCTTCGATGTCTGCAAGTTTCTATCGGTCAATGCGGCGTTGATCGAGCCCGGCCGTATCGGTGCACGCCAGCTCAACATGACGGCTTGGGACATCCAGCGTCTGGCTTATCTCGTGCGACTCGGTCATGCCGCGCACTACATGTCGCGCGACGCTGCTCTGCAATCGTTGCGTCGGCTCAGCGTGGCTGCACGGGCCCACTATGCAAGCTGGGAAGACTTTTCCATCTCGGCGCTGATCGGCATGGGTGTGCGCTCGGAGGTCGACGTGTTGCAAGCCAGCGTCTGGCATGGCTTTGCACAGACGCATGTTGCATTGACTGCAGTGGACGGAGCGCCTTTTGCGCAGGTCGCCTGGACGCCCGGCGTTCAGGCGCCCAAGCAAGTCCCTAGGCAAACGCATGTAGCGCGCACCAACCCACTGGGCGACGCGCGGGCGCCGGTCGTAACCGGCCTGTGAAGTAGAGGAATCACAGCAGGAATCACCGCAGGAGTTCACCGCAGGTTTAGTTTGTTTGCGCATACGGGATGGTGCGTCGGGCACGCGACTGACTTTGCGCGGCGGTGGCGGCGGCAAGGGCGTGATCGTCGGGTCTGCAGCGTTGTCGGCGTGATCGATCTTCGGGAAAATGCGGCGATGCAGATCGAACGCGGAAAGCCCACCACCATCGACTTGTACGTCAAAGGCGCGACCGACGCAGAAAAGGCGTGCGGCGCTGCGGCCGCTTTCGCCTTCTTCGACGCGCATCGCGTGTCACCGTGGGATGCGGCCCGCGCTTACTTCATCCGCGAAGCACAGGAGAAGGCCGCCACGCTCGGCCACTCGCTGGAGATGACGCCGCGGGAGCGCGAGTGGGCCGACGTCTTCGACAGGTCGGAGCAGGTGGCGCTCGATGCCTGCTGTGCCGGCTGGGCATCGATTCCAGCGGGCGCGCATTTCGTGTTGAACGGCGATGTACCTGAAAACTATTCGGGCGATCCGGATGCGTAGTCGATCGGAGACCCCATGACTGAAAAAATCGAATCGAAACGCGCGAGCGACCTGCTGTGGAACGCCTGGAACGACCGCGCGGTCCTGGACCGGTTGCCCGACGACTGCCGACCCACGCGTCGCGCCGATGGCTATGCCGTGCAGCAGCACATCGAGGCGCGCAGCCACACGACGCTCTACGGCTGGAAGATCGCCGCCACCAGCGTGGCAGGCCAGAAACATATCGGGGTGACGGGTCCGCTCGCAGGTCGCCTGCTGCGCGAGCGCGTGGCAGATGTGGGCGCAACGCTCTCGCTGAACGGCAACCGCATGGCGGTCGCGGAGGCCGAGTTCGCCTTCCGCATGAGACACGACCTGCCGTCGCGCAGTGCACCGTATTCGTTTGCCGAAGTGATGGACGCCGTCGGCTCGCTACATCCTTCCATCGAGGTGCCAGATTCGCGCTACGCCGACTTCGTTACGGCCGGAGAGGCGCAGTTGATTGCCGACAATGCCTGCGCGCACGAATTTGTCGAAGGGCCTGTCGCGCCCAATACCTGGCGTGACATGGACCTGGCTGCGCACGCGGTGCATGCGACGGTCGATGGGACATCGCGTCGATACGAACGAAGCGGCAGCGGTGCGGCGGTGCTCGGCGATCCGCGCGATGCGCTGGTTTGGCTGGTCAATGAGCTTTCATCGCTGCACATTGCGCTGCGGGCCGGACAGATCGTGACCACCGGCGCCTGCATCGCGCCACTCGAGGTCGTGCCCGGCGATCACGTGCGGGCCGACTTCGGCGTGCTGGGCTCGGTCGACGTTCGATTCGCGGACTGACAAGGTCGCGACCCAAACATCCAGCGGCTGTGAGCGCATCGCGGCCTCGAATTCCGGCCCGGCTTTCAGCTCCGGGTAGCCAACTGCCCCAGCGCGAACACCGAGTTCGGTCCCTGAAGCATTCTCGGCTTGGCGCGTTGCCGATTGGCTGGCAGGCTGACGGCCACCATCTCGCGCATCGAACTGCGCTGTGCCGCCTCGGGCCGCACCAGTGATTGCAAAGTGACAGAGTCGAGGTAGTCGACGACCTGCCGCCCCAAGGAGGCCCAGAGTTCCAGCGTCGTCACTCGATCGGGGCTCGGCGCCGCCCGCCGCTCGGTGTCTTGCGCGGGAGGCACGGGACCGTCGACGGCGAAGAGGATGTCGGCTACCGTGATCTTCGACGCGTCGCGCGCCAACGCGTAGCCGCCGCCGGGACCACGTGTCGAAGCCACGAGTTCGTGTCGACGCAAGCGCGCGAACAACGCCTCGAGATAGGACAACGAGACGTTTTGCCGCTGGCTCAGGATGCTGAGATTGATAGGGCGGTCAGACGCGTTTTCGGCCATGTCGAGCATGGCGGCGACGGCGAAGCGACCTTTGGTGGTGAGGCGCATGGTGACAGTCTCCAGAGTGGGTGGTGTTCGGTTCTGTTCGGGTTCTGTTGAACTTGTTTGACCACTCTAAATTCTTTGTCACTTCAGGAAAATTCGAATAATTGCCACCAACCCTTCGAAGTTTCCGAAGCATCTATCTTTGCGCGTCGGCTCTAGCGATCGAAAGCGGGCCGCTTCGGATCGAACTTCCAGCCAGGAATCAGCGCCTGCATTGCCGTCGCATCGTCACGTGAGCCGAGCCCGTGCTGCTTGTACAACTGGTGCGCCTTCTCGACTTCGGCCATGTCCAGTTCGACGCCCAGTCCCGGTTTCTTTGGCACCTGTACGTGGCCGCCGACGATCTGCAGCGGCTCTTTCGTCAGTCGCTGACCGTCTTGCCAGATCCAGTGCGTGTCGATGGCGGTCACCTTGCCAGGCGCCGCCGCACCCACGTGCGTGAACATCGCCAACGACACGTCGAAGTGATTGTTCGAATGGCTGCCCCAAGTCAGGCCCCAGTCGCGGCAGGTCTGCGCGACGCGCACCGAACCAGCCATGGTCCAGAAGTGCGGGTCGGCCAGCGGGATGTCGACCGACTGCAGTGAGAGCGCGTGCGTCAGCTGGCGCCAGTCCGTGGCGATCATGTTGGTCGCCGTCGGCAGCCCGGTGGCGCGGCGGAATTCGGCCATCACCTCGCGGCCTGAAAAACCGTCTTCGGCTCCACAGGGGTCCTCTGCATAAGCGACCAACCCGCGCATGCGATGGCCCAGGCGGATCGCATCTTTCAGCAGCCAGCCACCGTTCGGATCGAGCGTGACGCGCGCCTCGGGAAAGCGCTCGTGCAGCGCGACGATGGCGTCGACTTCTTCGTCGCCACGCAGCACGCCACCCTTGAGTTTGAAGTCGTTGAAGCCGTATTTGGCGCGCGCCGCTTCGGCCAGCGCGACGATGGCTGCGGGCGTCATGGCTTTCTCGTGCCTCAGGCGAAACCAGTCGTTGTCGGCATCAGCGTCCGTGACATAGGGCAGGTCGGTCTTCGCCTTGTCGCCGACGTAGAAAAGATAGCCCAGCATCTCGACCGAGTCGCGTTGCTGGCCTTCGCCGAGCAACGCTGCGACCGGCACATCGAGGTGCTGGCCGAGCAGGTCGAGCAGGGCAGATTCGATGGCCGTTACCGCATGAATGGTGGTGCGCAGGTCGAAGGTCTGCAGGCCGCGACCGCCGCTGTCGCGATCTGCGAATTTCGTCTGTACTTCTTGCAGCAGGCGCTGTTGCGAACCGAGCGGCTGACCGACGACCAGCGGGCGCGCGTCTTCGAGGGTCTGGCGGATCTTTTCGCCACCCGGCACCTCGCCTACGCCGGTGCGGCCGGCGCTGTCGGTGAGGATGAGGATGAGGATGTTGCGGGTGAAGAAGGGACCGTGCGCGCCGCTCAGGTTGAGCAGCATGCTGTCGCGCCCCGCCACCGGAATGACGCGCAGTTCGGTGATGCGCGGGGTGGAAGATTCAGGCATCGCTTGTCTCCATATTCAGAGCCTCATTCATTACGCCAAGGTGTACGCCGTTTTCACCGTGGTGAAGAACTCCTGCGCGTACTTGCCTTGCTCGCGCGGCCCGTAGCTCGAACCCTTGCGGCCGCCGAAGGGCACGTGGTAGTCGACCCCCGCAGTCGGCAGGTTGACCATCACCATGCCGGCCTGGCTGTGCCGCTTGAAGTGCGTCGCGTACTTGAGGCTGGTGGTTGCAATGCCGGCCGACAAACCGAACTCCGTGTCGTTGGCGGTGAAGAGCGCTTCGTCGTAGTTCTTGACCTTGATGACACTTGCCACCGGTCCGAAGATCTCTTCCTTGTTGATGCGCATCGACGCCACCGATTCGCTGAAGAGCGCCGGCGACATGTAGAAGCCCTCGGTCGCGAGCTTGAGGCGTTCGCCGCCGGCGGCCAGCGTGGCGCCTTCGTCCTTTCCGATCTGCACGTACTCCAGATCCTGGTCGAGCTGGCTTTGGCTCGACACCGGGCCGACATCGGTACCTGCGGTGAGCGCATCGCCCACCTTGATCTTCGCCATGCGTTCTTTCATCGCGTCGATGAACTTCGGGTAGATGCCTTCGGTCACGATGAGGCGGCTCGACGCCGTGCAGCGCTGGCCGGTCGCGTAGAAGGCGCTTTGCACGCTGAGCTCGACGGCTTGCGTCAGGTCGGCATCGTCGAGCACGACTTGCGGGTTCTTGCCGCCCATTTCGAGCTGCACCTTCTTTTGGTTCGTCACGCACTGGATGCCGATCGCACGACCCACGCCGACCGAGCCGGTGAAGCTGATCGCGTGCACGCCCGCGTGATTCACCAGCGCATTGCCGATGACGCTACCGCGGCCCATCACCAGGTTGAAGACACCGGCCGGAATGCCCGAGCGGCTGATGATCTCAGCCAGTGCCCAGGCGCTGCCCGGCACCAGGTCGGCGGGCTTCAACACCACGCAATTGCCGAAGGCCAGGGCAGGCGCGATCTTCCAGGCCGGGATCGCGATAGGGAAGTTCCAAGGCGTGATGAGGCCGACGACGCCGACCGGTTCGCGCGTGATCTCCACGCCGATGTTCGGTCGCACCGAAGGCAGCAGTTCGCCCGACAGCCGCAGGCATTCGCCCGCGAAGAACTTGAAGATCTGGCCGGCGCGCGTGGCCTCGCCGATGCCTTCGGGCTTGGTCTTGCCTTCTTCGCGAGCGAGCAGCGTGCCGAGTTCTTCCTTGCGCGCAAGGATCTCGGTGCCGATCTTGTCGAGCGCATCGGAGCGGGCCTGGATGCTGCCGGTGGCCCAGGCCGGGAAGGCGGCGGTAGCGGCTGCCACAGCGGCTTCGACATGCGCAGCGTCGCCCTGCGTGTACTCGGCGATGGTGTCGCCGAGGTTCGACGGGTTCAGGTTCGGGCTGTAGCTGCTGCCCTTGGTCCACTCGCCGCCGATGAGGTTGTCGTGTTGTTGCATGTGTTGGCTTTCAGAGGCCTTGCGGGCCGAGCTTGTCGATAAGAACCTTCAGCATCTCGACTTCGTCGGGCTTCAGGTCGGTGAGTGGGGGGCGAACCGGGCCGGCGCTGTGGCCGACGATGGTCGCGCCTGCCTTGACGATGCTCACGGCATAGCCCTGCATGCGGTTGCGGATCTCCAGGTACGGCATGAAGAAGTCTTTGAGCAATCGATGCTGAGTCGCCATGTCGTCGTCGCGCACGGCTGCGTAGAACTGCATCGCCGTCTTCGGGATGAAGTTGAAGACTGCCGACGAATAGACGGGCGTACCCATCGCTTTGTACGCAGCGGCATAGACCTCCGCCGTCGGCAAGCCGCCGAGGTAGGCGAAGCGGTCGCCCATGCGCTGGTACACAGCGACCATCGCCTCGATGTCGCCCACGCCGTCCTTGAAGCCGACGAGGTTAGGGTTGCGCTCCGCTAGGCCTGCGAGCGTGTCGGGCTTGAAGCGCGTGGCGCCGCCGCGGTTGTAGACCACCACGCCGAAGTCGACGCTCTTGCACACCGCGTCGACGTGTGCGGCCAGGCCTTCCTGACCTGCTTCGGTGAGGTAGTGCGGCATCAAAAGGATGCCGTGCGCGCCGGCCTTTTCAGCGGCTTGTGCGCACTGGATCGCAAAGCGCGTCGGACCACCGGCGCCAGCAATGATCGGCACCACGCCGCGGCAGGTGTCGACCGCTGTCTTGATGATGCCGGGGTATTCGTCCCCGGTCAGCGAGAAGAACTCACCGGTTCCACCGGCCGCGAAGAGCGCGGTTGCACCGTACGGCGCCAGCCATTCGAGGCGCTTCTCATAGCCCTTCTTGTCGAAGTCGCCATGGCTGTCGAAATCGGTCAGCGGGAACGAGAGCAGGCCGGAGCCCATGATGGTTTTAAGTTCTTGCGGGTTCATGCGTTGGCGGGAGTGAATTCGTTGAAATTAGCGGAGAGAAGGGCGTCCGTTCAGTGGAACGGGTCAAGTCACCGGCGCCGGATTGAACAGGACCAGCGCGTTGTGCAGCTTCCAGTGCTCGGCCCATGTTTTCTTGCGGCCGCTGGCGACGTCGAGCATCAGCTGGAACATCTCCCAGCCGACATCGGCGATGGTCTTTTCGCCCGTGGCGATGGTGCCGGCATTGATGTCCATGAGGTCGTGCCAGCGACGTGCCAGGTCTTCGCGCGTGGCCACTTTGATAACGGGCACCTCGGCCAGACCGTAAGGCGTGCCGCGGCCGGTGGTGAACACGTGCAGGTTCATGCCGGC
This sequence comes from Variovorax sp. GrIS 2.14, assembly GCF_046115955.1. NCBI lineage: Bacteria > Pseudomonadati > Pseudomonadota > Betaproteobacteria > Burkholderiales > Comamonadaceae > Variovorax > Variovorax sp. GrIS 2.14. The sequence continues at coordinate 137,816 of NZ_JBJXIA010000009.1, read as the reverse complement.
GGCGAGTTGAAGCGTGCCGCAGATGAAGTCGCTGGCCGGAGTGGCCGCGTAGATCAGGCCGCTGGTGATGCCCTTTTGCCGCGCGCTTTCGCCCGGTGCGAGGACGCCTGAAATCGGCGAGGTGCCCGACTTCACGATCGAGCCCATCGCCTTCTCGACGATGTTCGACAGGCCGCCTTGCTTGTTGCCCGGCGTGGTGTTGGCGCTGCGGTCGACACGGCCTTTGTCCAGGTAGGCGTCGTACCAGGCCATCTCGCGGATCATGGCTTCGGCCACTTCCGGCGTGCTTGCGCGCGAGGTGAGTTGGTCGATGCCGTCGCGCACCTCGGTCACTTCGGAGAACATGACGGTGGCACCGGCACGCACCAGCAGGTCGGTGCAAAAACCGACGGCCGGATTGGCGGTGACGCCAGAGAACGCATCGCTGCCGCCGCATTGCACGCCGACCACCAGTGCGCTCGCCGGCACGGTCTCGCGGCGGCGATCGTTCAGGCGTTCAAGGTGTTCTTCGGCCTGCCGCATGATCGACTCGACCATCGACATGAAACCGACATGCGCATCGTCTTGAAGGCACACGACGTCGAGCTTGGGGCTGGCGTTGTCGCCGACATCGGCCACGTTGCGCTCGTCGATCAGCGGGATGGTGCCGGGTGGCATCAGGCGCTCGGGCTGCAGCTTTTCGCAGCCCAGGCTGACCAGCATCACCTCGCCGCCGAAGTTCGGGTTGAGGCTGATGTTGCGCAGCGTGCGGATAGGAATGATCGCGTCCGGCGCGTCGATGGCGACGCCGCAGCCGTAGGTGTGTTCGAGCGCCACCACGTCGTCGACGTTCGGGTACTTGGGCAGCAGTTCGGCCTTGATGCGTGTCACTGCGAAGTCGGTGACACCGGCCACGCACTGCACGGTCTGCGTGATGGCCAGGATGTTGCGGGTGCCGACCGAGCCGTCGAGATTGCGAAAGCCCTCGAAGGTGTAGCCCTCCAGTGGCGGTTGCGGTTCGGGCTTGACGGTGGCGATGGGCAGGCCGACCAACTCGCGCGCGGCCGGCATCTTGAGAAGGCGTTCGTGCACCCAGGTGCCGGCCTTCAAGTCCTTCAGCGCATAGCCGATGACCACGTTGTAGCGCCGCACTTCGCCGCCCGTGGGAATGTCGACCAGCGCGACCTTGTGCGCTTGCGGCACCTTGTCGACGAGGGTAAGGCCGGACGGGAAGACGGTGCCTACAGGCAGGCCGCCATCGTTGACGACGATGGCGACGTTGTCGCGGTCGTCCATCGTGATGTAGAGGGGCGCGCGAGGTGTGCTCATGGGTTTTCTAAGTTATACGATGACCCCGCAGGGCTCGGGCAATGGTATCGTTATCAATCAATGTCGTCAACGAGTCGATTTGCAGTCTTTCATTGGTATTTCGGGTGTTTTCCCTTAGGTCATCTTAGTAAACGCGTTGTACGATGACCTGCTCTGTTGATGGGCTCGAGACTGAGTCGGCACCCATTCACGCATTTGTTCGACAAAGGCAGAAGTCCTTGCGGAGGCACCCCGATGAACGCTTCTTCCACCAGCCCGGCGGCCGTCCCGTATTGCGGTCTGCCCAACACTTTCCGCGCTGAGCTGGTCGCTGGCAAGCGCCTCATCGGCTGTTGGTGTTCGCTCGCCAGCCCGATCACCACCGAGGTGTTGGGCATCGCCGGCTTCGACTGGATCCTGCTGGATGCAGAGCACGCGCCGAACGATTCCATCAGCCTCATCCCGCAGCTGATGGCGTTGAAAGACAGCACCAGCGCGCCGGTGGTGCGGCCCTCGTGGAACAACACGGTCGAGATCAAGCGACTGCTCGACGCCGGTGTCTACAACTTGCTCATCCCGTTCGTGCAGAGCGCCGACGAAGCGCGGCACGCCGTGGCCGCCACGCGATATCCGCCGCAAGGCGTGCGCGGCGTATCGGTGTCGCAGCGCGGCAATCGCTACGGTGGACTCCCGCACTACATCCATCAAGCCAACGACCACATCGCGGTGATGGTGCAGATCGAAAGCCGGGCGGGTGTCGAGGCGACTGCGGAGATTGCCGCGGTGGAGGGCATCGACGGCATCTTCGTCGGCCCGCAAGACCTCGCCGCCGGCTACGGCCATCTGCACAACCCGAGCCATCCCGATGTGCAGGCCGCGATCAAGCGAGTCTTCGACAGTGCCCGCGCCGCCGGCAAGCCGAGCGGCATCCTGGCGCCCGTCGAGGCCGATGCACGGCGCTACCTGGAGTGGGGCGCAACCTTCGTGGCGGTGGGCAGCGACCTGGGCGTGCTGCGCGGCGGCACGCAGGCGCTTTGCGACAAGTACCGCGAGGGCGAAACGACACGGCTCGCTCCGCAATATTGATCGACTCGAATCAAGCGAACAACGAAGGACGCATCAAATGAAAATCGGATTCATCGGCCTCGGCATCATGGGCGCTCCCATGGCACTCAACCTAATGAACGCCGGCCACGAACTCTTCGTGCGCACCCGCAGCAAGGTGCCTGAGTCATTGTCGAAAGCCATGGCCTGCAAGACCAACGCCGACGTCGCGCGGGCCGCCGATGTCATCGTGCTGATGCTGCCCGACACGCCCGATGTCGAGACGGTGCTGTTCGGCAAGGATGGTGTGGCCGAAGGCTTGTCAGCTGGCAAGACCGTGATGGACATGAGCAGCATCTCGCCGATCGAGACCAAGGTGTTCGCCAAAAAGATCAACGACCTCGGCTGCGAGTACCTCGATGCGCCGGTGTCGGGCGGCGAGGTCGGCGCCAAGGCGGCCAGCCTCACGATCATGTGCGGCGGCTCCGAGGCCACCTTCGACAAGGTCAAGCCATTGCTCGAAGCGATGGGGAAGAACATCACGCTGGTCGGCGGCAACGGTGATGGTCAGACGACCAAGGTGGCCAACCAGATCATCGTGGCGCTGAATATCGCTGCCGTGGGTGAGGCGCTGCTGTTCGCCAGCAAGGCCGGCGCCGATCCGGCCAAGGTGCGGCAGGCGCTGATGGGCGGCTTCGCGGCCAGCCGCATCCTAGAGGTGCACGGCGAGCGGATGATCAAGCGCACCTTCAACCCGGGCTTTCGCATCGCATTGCATCAAAAGGATCTGAGCCTGGCGCTGGCCGGCGCCAAGTCGATGGGCGTGGCCCTTCCGCAGACCGCATCGGCCGCACAGTTGATGGCGTCGTGCGCAGCGCATGGCTGGGACCAACTGGACCACTCGGCACTCGTGAAGGCGCTGGAGCAGATGGCCGCGCATGAAGTCGCAGCAGGCTGAGCCCGCTGGGGGTCGACTACCTATGCGCGATGGGTGGCGCAACGGTCGAGTGCCGTTCGACGATCTGAAAGCCGACATCGATGATCGGATGCTCGACCTTCTCGCCGCGGCATCGCTGAAGGATGAGTCCGGCTGCCAGTCGGCCGATCTCGGCGCCGTCGATCTGCACCGTGGTCAGCGACGGTTGCATGTGCGCTGCGAACTCGGCGCCACCAAAGCCGCAGATCGCGAGGTCGTGCGGAATGCGCAGGCCACGCGACTGCGCTTCGATTTGCACGCCTTGCGCCAGCGTGTCCGAACTGCAGCAGACAGCCTGCAATCGGGGCTCTTGTGTCAGAAGCTCGGTGAGCGCGCGCCGTCCCAATGCGATGCTGCTCGGTGCCGGGACGATGGCCGTTGGAACATCGTGGCCCAAGGTCGTGACGAAGCCTTCGCGCCGAAGCATCGCGCGGTGGTCGTCGCCGGTTGCAATGCCGAGCTTCTTCCATCCTTTCGACCGCAGGTATTCAGCGACGGCTCCGCCTACTTTCTGGTGCGAGAACCCGACCAGCATGTCGGCCGGCCGATCGTTCAGGTCCCATGTCTCGACCAACGGGATGCCGGACCGGCTGAGACGTTCCCGAGCGGCTGGCGAGTGGACCAGCCCCGTCACCACGATGCCATCGGGTCGGCGGCTCATCATCGTGTTGAGCAACGCTTCTTCGCGGGCATGGTCGTAGCCGCTCTGGCCAAGGATGAGCTGGTAACCGGCGGCGTCCAGCGCGCTGGTCAACGCCTCCACTGTGGGCAAAAACTGCGCCACGGAAATCGCCGGCACCAGACCGGCCACCATCAGACTCCGCTTCGATTTGAGCCCGCCTGCCAGCAGGTTGGGGATGTAGCCGGTGAGCGCGACCGCCTGCTGCACACGGGCGATCGTCGCTTCCGACACGAGCGACGGATTGCTGAGGGCTCGCGACGCAGTGATGAGCGAAACGCCGGCCGCCTCGGCGACTTCACGCAGCCTGGCCGGCTTTAGGTGGAAGGCGTTCGAATTTTGATCGTGCACGCAAGCGAACTCCGAAATGACACCGTTGTCATTTTCACCCGATTTTTTTAAGCACCACACCGTAGACGACATGACCAAGGAAACTTCCATGAAGAAACTGCTGATCGCCACCTCCATCGGCCTGATGGCCTTTGCCGCCCACGCCCAGAACTGGCCCGAGAAGTCCGTGACGCTCGTCGTTCCGTTCCCGCCGGGCGGCTCGACCGACCAGGTCGCTCGCGCTGTCGCACCGCGGATGGGCGACAAGTTCAAGCAGTCGTTCCTGGTCGACAACAAGGCAGGCGCCACGGGCACCATCGGCGCCACCTTCGTCAAGCGCGCAGCACCGGATGGCTACACCTTTCTGGTCACGTCGCTGGGTCCGCTGGTGATCGTGCCGCACCTCATGAAGGGCCTGCAGTACGACCCGTTGAAAGACTTCGACCTGATCACGGTGGCGGTCGCTTCGCCAAACATCCTGGTGGTCCCGGCGAGCTCGCCGCACAAGAGCGTGGCAGACGTCATTGCCTACGAGAAGGCCAACCCCGGCAAGATGACTTTCGCCTCGGCCGGCAACGGTTCCAGCGACCACCTGACGGCCGAACTGTTCTGGCAGCAGACCGGCACCACCGGCATCCACGTGCCGTACAAGGGCGGCGCACCCGCACACACCGACCTGATGGGCGGCCAGGTCGATGCCTCGTTCCAGAACGTCAACTCGGTGGCGCAGTACATCAAGGGCGGCAAGATGCGCGCGCTGGCCATCACCAGCCCCAAGCGCTCGCCGATCTTCCCCGACGTGCCGACGCTCGAAGAGGCAGGCGTGAAGGGCGTCGAGGTTGCTTCATGGCAGGCCATCGTGGCGCCGAAGGGCTTGCCCGTCGCTGTGCGCGACAAGGCCCACGCCGCGTTCGTCGAGGCGCTCAACGACCCGAAGGTCAAGGAGCAGTTCACCTCCATCGGCTTCGAGATGGTCGCCAACACGCCGGCACAGTTCGCAGAGTTTCAAAAGAAGGAATACGCGCGGTGGAAGAAGGTCATCGAGGCCGGAAAAATCACGATCGAGTGAGCAGGCTTTGATGAACCGAGCTACATCACCCGCACTGTCGAGCCAGGTTGCCGGCGACAGCATCGCCTGGATCCGCGTCTCTTCTTGCTACCTGCCGCTCGCCAACCCGATCAGCGATGCCAAGGTGCTGACCGGCCGGCAGAAGCCGATGACCGAAATCGCGATGCTCTTCGCCGAGATCGAGACGAAGGACGGGCACAAGGGCCTCGGCTTCAGCTACTCGAAGCGCGCCGGTGGGCCAGGCCAATTCGCGCACGCCAAAGAGATTGCACCCGCGCTGCTGGGAGAAGACCCGAGCGACATCTCGAAGCTGTGGACCAAGCTGAGCTGGGCCGGCGCATCGGTGGGGCGCAGCGGCATGGCGGTGCAGTCCATCGGTGCCTTCGATGTCGCGCTGTACGACCTGAAGGCGCGCCGCGCCGGCCTGTCACTTTCGAAGTTGCTGGGCTCGCAGCGTGACTCGGTGCGCTGCTACAACACCTCGGGCGGCTTCCTGCACACGCCCGTCGATCAGCTGGTCGTCAATGCATCGGCATCGATCGAGCGCGGCATCGGCGGCATCAAGCTGAAGGTCGGGCAACCCGATGGAAAGCTCGACATCCGCCGCGTCGAAGCCGTGCGCAAACACTTGGGCGACGACGTGGCGCTGATGGTCGACGCCAACCAGCAATGGGACCGGCCGACGGCGCAGCGCATGTGCCGGATCTTCGAGCAGTTCAACCTGATATGGATCGAAGAGCCACTCGATGCGTACGACAACGAAGGCCACGCCGCGCTCGCCGCCACCTTCGACACGCCCATCGCCACCGGCGAAATGCTGACCAGCGCGGCCGAGCACGGCGAGCTGATCCGCCATCGCGCGGCCGACTACCTGATGCCCGACGCACCGCGCGTCGGCGGCATCACGCCGTTCCTGAAGATCGCGGCACAGGCAGAGCAGGCGGGCCTGATGCTCGGCCCGCACTTCGCGATGGAACTGCATGTGCACCTCGGCGCGGTGTACGCAACCGAACCCTGGGTCGAGCACTTCGACTGGCTCGAACCGCTCTTCAACGAGCGGCTCGAAATCGCCAACGGCCGCATGCTGGTGCCGACGCGACCAGGACTCGGGCTCAGCCTGAGCGAGCAGTGCAGGGCGTGGACGCGAGAAGAGGTCGAGGTGGGCACGCGGCCCTGATGCAGGAGGCGCGCCGCGCGCAGCATCTCCGCAGCCACATCTTCGTAGCTACTTGTCGGCCGTAGAAGCCGCGGCCACTCCCAACAAAGGCGACGTCAGCAACAGCGTTGCCGTCTTCTCGAGGTGTCTTGCAATCAGCTTTTGCGCACCGGACACATCGCGACGCAGCACCGCGTCGAACAGCGTCTTGTGTTCGCCCTGCACATCGCGCGCGACCACTGCCAGCGGCGCCGACAGCTGCCGATAACGTTCGCTCTGTTGATAGAGCAGTGTGTGCATGCGGCGCAGCCAGACGTTGGGGCAGCCGGCGATCATCGCGTAATGGAAGTTGGCGTGCGCCAATGTCCATTCGGCCGACAGATGCTGGCGGTCGTTCTGGTCGCGCTCATGCAGACGCGTCAATTGATGAAAGGCTGCGACGAGCGTGCTTTCCCAGTTCAGGTCGCCGTGCTTTATTGCATCGGCAATGCACAGCTTCTCTATCTCTACACGTGCCCGCACCAGCTGTGTGAGGTCTTCTTCCGACACCGCCGTCACGCGGTAGCCACGTTGCGGCTCCGACACCACCAGCGCATCGGCTTCGAGCATGGCCAGTGCTTCGCGCACCGCGCCGGCACTCACCGCGAGTTCAAGCGCCAACCCGGCGATGTTCAGCTTGGCACCCGGCAGCAGCCGACCCGAAAGGATGTCGGCGTGCATGCGCTCGTACACCAAACGGTTGTTCATCAACGGTTGCTTGCCGTTTGGGGCGGTGCTGGCGGCGAGTCTCATGAGCGTCGAAGAGGAGGCTACTGGGCGCGCCTCATTGCGGGAAAACCCCTGCAATGCGGGCGCGTGTATCGCTTGTGTATTGAGTGACTGAAAATATATGATAAGCCAACAAATGTACTGAGACAACCGAGAACTCCAACGAGACCACCATGGCCGCAGTCCACTCACTCGATCGCATCGTGTTCACCGTGCCCGACCTCGCGGCTGCCGAGCGCTTCTATGCCGCCTTCGGCCTTCGCACGGAAATGGCGGACGGAGAACTGGCACTCTTCACCGACGGCAACCCGCATTGCTGGGCTGTGTTGCACGAGGTGCGCGGTCAGCCGAAGAAGCTGCAGTACCTGAGCTTCGGATGTTTCGAGCAGGACTTCGAGACCATCGCGCAAAACGCCGAAATGCATCGACTCAAGACTTGCGAGCCGCATCCACTCTCGCGCATTGCAGGACTTTCGGGTGACTTGCAAGACGCGGCACAGAGTTTGTGGTTGCAGCATCCCGAAGGCTTTCCGGTGCAGATCAGGCCCGCGCCGAAAAGCTCGCCGACCCAGAAGAGCGTTGCATCGCGCGATCCGGTCGTGCCGGAGGGTCGCGGCGCAGCGCCCAACCGCGCCCGCGTTCCCCAGGTGCGGCCGCGGCGCCTGTCGCACGCGCTGTTTTTCTCCGGCGACGTCGCAGGTGCAGTGGCTTTCTACGAGCAGGCGCTGGGCCTGCGCGTGACCGATCGGTCGAGCGACGTGATCGTCTTCATGCACGGCGTCCATGGCAGCGACCACCATTTGCTCGCGCTCGCCAAGAGCGACGGACCCGGCTTGCACCACCTCAGCTGGGACGTTGCCAGTGTCGATCAGGTCGGCATGGGCATGGAGCAAATGCTCATCGCCGGTCACGAGCGCGGCTGGGGCGTGGGCCGCCACGTGCTCGGCTCCAACTACTTCTATTACGTGCGCGACCCGTGGGGCAGCTACTGCGAATACTCGTTCGACATCGACTTCGTGCCCTACGGATTCGACTGGCCGAGCGCCGACCATCCGCTCGAAGACTCGTTCTATGTCTGGGGTCCCCGCGTGCCAGAAGACTTCGTGAAGAACTATGAAACAACACCGCAGCACGCACCCGAAGTGACTGCGGACGAGATCACACCCTCCTGAATAGCTGAAAGAAAATTCCATGCGTTTCGTTTCGTTCCTTTCCGATGCCGGCACACCAGCCGCCACTGCCCATGTGGGTGTTCGCGTTGGCAATGATGTCGTCGATCTCACCGCCGATGGCTTGCCCGCCACGCTTGAAGAACTGCTTGCGCTGGGCGACGCCGGTATGGCGGCCGCGCGTGCCGCACTGGGCCGTGCAACCCGCAAGCTGCCTGCCGCCAGCCTCCGCTTGCTCGCGCCGTTTCGTGCACCGGCGAAAGCCATCGCGGTCGGCCTGAATTACGTCGACCATGCGGCCGAAAGCAAGTTCGATCCTCCGACCTATCCGGTTTTGTTCCATCGCTTTCCCAGCTCTTGGGTAGGTCACGGCACACCGATTGTTCGGCCGCACGTGTCGGAACAGTTCGACTACGAAGGCGAACTCCTCGTGGTCATCGGCAAGGGCGGCCGCTACATCGACAAGGCAGATGCACTGAAGCATGTGGCCGGCTATTCGATCTTCAACGACGGCTCACTGCGTGACTACCAGTTCAAGTCGGCGCAATGGATGATGGGCAAGAACTTCGATCGTTCGGGATCGATGGGCCCGGACTTCGTCACCGCCGACGAATTGCCCGAAGGCGCACGTGGCCTGAAGCTCCAGACCCGGCTCAACGGCAAGGTGGTGCAGGACGCCAACACGCGCGAAATGATTTTCGACGTGGCCACGTTGGTTTCGGTGTGCTCCGAACCCTTCGCGCTGGAGCCGGGCGACGTCATCATTTCCGGCACGCCTTCCGGTGTGGGACTGGCGCGCAAGCCGCCGCTGTGGATGCGGGCGGGTGATGTGTGCGAGGTCGAAATCGAAGGCGTCGGGCTGCTGTCGAATGCGGTGGTCGACGAGCAGACATAGACACGCCACTCCAATTGGCAGTGAGACTAGCGCCGACGAGCGCGGACCCAAATACAAAGACAGGAGACAAGACAATGCAATTCGACCGCCGCACATTCCTCTCGGCCCTCGCGGCTCTGGGTGTTCCTGGCCTTGCTGGCATCACTGGCCCGGCGCATGCGCAAGCACCCACCGGTGCGCCGATCAAGATCGGTGGCACGCTGGCACTCACCGGTCCGCTGTCGGCCACCGCCATGATCCACAAGCTCGTTGGCGAGATGTACATCGAGGAGCTGAATCGCCGTGGCGGATTGCTCGGCCGGCCTGTGGAATGGGTGCTGAAAGACGACCAGTCCAAGCCGGATCTGGCGCGCACGCTGTACGAGCAACTGGTCACCGCCGACAAGGTCGACTTGTTGATCGGGCCTTACGCCACGGGTTCGATCCTCTCTGCGATGGGCGTGGCGCAGCGCTATAACAAGACGCTGGTGCACCACACCTTCGGTGTGCCGAGCCTGGCCAAGTACGAGCAGCAATTTCCTGCGTGGGCGATGGGGCCTGACCCGCAGACGACGGTACCTAACCTGGTGCTCGACGCGCTCGCTGCATCGCCCAAGCCTCCGAAGACCATCGCGATTTTGACGAGCAAGTTTCCGTCGGTGCAGTTCGTGTCGTACGGCGCGCGCGAGGTCGCCAAGAAGCGCGGCTTGCAAGAGGTACTTTTCCTCGAATGGGACTTCGGCAATCGCGATTTCGGGCCGATTGCAGGCCGCGTCAAGGAGGCCAACCCCGACTTCGTCTGGAACGGCGCGCTCGGGCTCGAAGGCAACCAGATGCTCGACGCGATGAAGAAGATCGACTACCACCCGCCAAGCCATTTCTATCTCTACCCAGCCCCCGGTCCGATGATGAAAGCCGCCGAAGGCAACGGCGCGCTCACCGTCACCATCTTCGAAGACCAGGCGCCGTTCACCAACAATCCGGTGGCCGCGGCGTTTGCCAGGAACTTTCGCGAGCGCGCGACCAAAGCCAATCTGCCCGACACCGGTGCCGAGACGCAGGCCGCGTCGTCCTATGCGGCGTGGCAGATCATCGAAGCCGGCGTGGTCGCGACCAAGTCGCTCGACGACAAGGCCATCGCGACCTGGATCAAGGGCAACCAGATCGACACCATCGAAGGCAAGTTGCGTTTCAACGAGCGCGGCAACTTCGGCGCCGATCTGTCGAAGCTGAAGCAGGTGCAGGACGGCCGCTGGGTCACCGTGTGGCCGGCCGACTGGGCGGCGGCGGGTATCAAGCTGCGCAACGCCTGACATGGCGATGCCGAGTTTCACGCTGCTGACGCAAGCCATTGTCAGCGGCTTGTTCACGGGCGCGATCTACGGACTGCTCGGCCTGGGGCTGAGCCTGTCTTGGGGTTTGTTGCGGCAAATCAACCTGGCACATTTCGGCCTCGCTTTTGCGAGTGCTTACCTGACTTACGCGCTGAACGAGCACGGTGTCGATTCGCTGTTTGCGCTGCTTATCATGCCGCCGGTGTTTTTCGTCTTAGGCGCCGCCATCCAATGGGTGATGGCGCGCTTCAAAGTGAGCCCGTTCAACTCGCTGCTCGTGACCTTCGGGCTCACCATCATTCTCGAAGCGCTGCTGCAGTGGATCTGGACTGCCGACTACCGTCGGCTCGAAACGCCCTATGGCGACATGAAATTGCGCGTCGGCGGCATCTACTTTCCATTGCCGGAGATGATCACGCTCGGCATCAGCGTCGCCATGGCGGCGGCGGTGTGGCTGGTGTTCCGGCGCAGCGACATCGGCAAGGCGATTCGCGCGGCGGCTGAAGATGCGCCCATCGCCGTCGCCTTCGGCATCAACGAAAAAGCGCTCGCACTCGGACTCGCGGGACTGAACGCTGCGCTGGCCTCGATCGCCGGCGTCTGCATCGCGCTGACGTACACGCTGGCGCCGTCGCAGATCTTCACGTGGGTCGGCGTGGTGTTCGCGGTAGTGATGCTCGGTGGCCTCGGCCGACCGTGGGGGCCGTTGATCGCAGGCTGCGCCATCGGCGTGGTCGAAGCGCTGACCATGGCCATCGCCGCGCCGGCATGGGCGCCGCTGGTGTCGTTCTCGCTGCTGCTCGTCATGTTGCTGACGCGGCCGGGGAGGGCGTGAGATGAAGCGCTCGTTGTTGGTTCTGCTGGCCGTGGTCGCATGTCTTGCCGCACTGCCTTTCGTCGGGCTGCCGCGCTCGTGGGAATCGGTGCTGTACATGGTCTTCCACTGGATCGCACTGGCGACGTCGTGGAACCTGTTGTCGGGCTACTCGGGGTATTTCTCTTTCGGCCACGGTGCCTTCTTCGGCATTGGCATGTACACGACAGCGGTGCTGGCGACACGCTTCGATATTCCGTTTCTCTGGACACTTCCTGCCGCGGCGCTGGTGGCGGCGCTGTGCGGCAGCGTGCTCGGCGCGGTGGCGTTCCGCGTCAAGTCGGTGCGGGGTGAAGTCTTCGCGTTGCTGACGCTGGCCGCCACCTTCGTCGTCGCGACCGTCATCGTCAACACGCCCATCGACGGCGGGCCGGGCGTCTATCTCAACGGAGTGGCGGTGCCCGTGCTTGCGCCCACAGCGTCGGGCAGTTTCTACCTGCTGTCGTTGCTCGCGGCGGCCTTGGCGGTGCTTGCGGGCATCGTGGTTTTCTACTCGCGTTTCGGCACCGGCCTCTTCGCGATCCGCGACGACGAAGACGTGGCCGAGGTCATGGGCGTGCCGACCTATCGCTACAAGCTGCTGGCGTTGGCGCTGTCGAGCGGGCTTGCTGGGCTGGTCGGCGGCATCCATGCGCTGTTCGTTTCCTACGTGACCACCGCCGACACCTTCGGCATCACGCTGCCGCTCACGGTCGTGTTGATGGCGGTGCTCGGTGGCTCGCGGCATTGGGCCGGCCCTGCGGTCGGCGCGGTGGCGATCACCGCGTTGCTCTTCGGCTTTACCTCGGCCGACAACGCGATTGCCGGCAAGGTGGTGCTGGGGCTGGTGCTGATCCTGGTAATCCTGTTCATGCCGCACGGCGTGCTGGGTCGCTGGACGAAGCGCAAGGCGCCGGTGCGGCCGGCGGTCATCGCCACCGCAAAGCCGCGGTCGAGCTTCGCTGTGAACATAGCGTCGACGGATACGGCAAGCGACTTGTTGCTCAGCACGCGCGGCCTCGCGAAATCGTTCAACGGCGTGCAGGCACTGCGCGGCGTCGATGTCGACGTCCGGCGCGGAGAGATCCTCGGCTTGCTGGGGCCGAACGGTTCCGGTAAATCGACCTTCATCAACGTGGTGAGCGGGCATTACCTCGCCACTGCGGGGCAGGTGAAGTTCGACGAGCGTGAGGTCACCGGCATCGCAGCGCATCGCGTGGCACGCAGCGGCATCGCACGCACGTACCAGATACCGCGACCGTTCTCGAACCTGACCGTGCTCGAAAACGTCGCGCTCACCTCCATGTTCGGTGCCGAAGGATTGGGCCGACATGCCGCCGAAGCGCAAGCCTGGCAATGGCTTGCGTTCACCGGCTTGTGGGAGCGCGCCGGTGCGTTGCCCGACGAGCTCAACCTGCACCAGCGCAAGTTCCTGGAGTTCGCACGGGCGTTGGCGGCACGGCCTCAGTTACTGATGCTCGACGAGGTGTTGTCTGGCCTCACGCCATCCGAGATCGACGGTGCCGTGGCACTCATCGAACGCATTCGCGCCGAGGGCACGACGATCGTCTTCGTCGAGCATGTGATGCGTGCGGTGGCTGCGCTTTGCGACCGCATCGTCGTGTTCGATCGCGGCGCGGTGCTGGCGAGTGGCGCGTTCGCCGATGTCATGGCGCAACCCGATGTCGTGGTGGCGTACCTGGGCAAAGGCATCGACGCCGGCGGCGTAACGCGCGATGACAAACCCGACGCGCCACGGGGGGTGCTTCATGCTGCTTGAGATGAATTCGATCCGGGTCGCCTACGGTGCGGCGACCGCGCTGTGGGATGTGTCGCTCTCGGTCGCGGCCGGTGAGCTGCTTTGTGTGGTCGGCCCCAACAGCGCCGGCAAGAGCACGCTCATCAACACCATCGCCGGGCTCAACCGGTTGTCCGCCGGTTCGTACTTTCTGGATGGAAAGGATCTGTCGCGCATGCCCTCGCATCGCTTCTGCTCGGAAGGCATCGCGCTGGTGCCGGAGAGCCGTCGGCTGTTCGGGCAGATGACCGTGCGCGAGAACCTCGAACTCGGCAGCTATGCAGCGCATGCGAAGCCGTATCGGGCGCAGACGATGGAGCGCGTCTGCGCGTTGTTTCCGATGCTGGTGTCGCGGCTTGCGCAGCCCGCGGGTTCGCTGTCGGGCGGACAGCAGCAGATGGTGGCGATCGGCCGCGCGCTGATGGCGCGGCCCCGGTTGCTGCTGCTCGACGAGCCTTCGCTCGGGTTGGCGCCGAGTGTGGTGCACGACATGTTCGAGGCCATCCGAACCATCCACGCCGAGGGCATGGCCGTGCTGCTGGTCGAGCAGAACGTCGGCATGGCATTGGCCGTGGCCGATCGCGGCGCCGTACTGGAAGAAGGACGCATCGTGGCCAGCGGAACGCCGACGGAGTTGGCGGGTCGACCCGAAATCCGGCGGGCCTATCTGGGCGCTGGCGCGGACGGGGATGAGGCCCGCTGAGGGGACAGAATCGAGGGATGCATTCATTCAGTTTTCAGACAGTGCGCGCCGTGCGCTTCGCCGCGATGGCATCGGTCATCGGTGTCTTCGCAGGCTGCGCCTCTGCTCCTCCGCCGCCGTCGTCTTCTCCAGCACCGGCAACGATTGCACTGACGCCGACACCAAAGCCTTCGCCGGACGACACCACGCTCGAACAAGGCTTCGCACGTTGGATTGCTGACTTCCGCGCCAGCGCCCGTTCCGCCGGCATCAGCGACGCCACGCTGCGCCTTGCCTTCGACAACGTGCACTACTTGCCGCGCGTCGTCGAGCTCGATGGCGCACAGCCCGAATTCACGCGCGCGGTGTGGGACTACCTCGACAACACCGTGACGGCACAACGCATTGCGACAGGGCTGGACAAGCTGACGCAGCTTCGTCGCGAAGCCGATGCAGCGGCCGCTCGCTATGGCGTGCCGCCCGCAATCGTGGTCGCGATCTGGGGCATGGAAAGTAATTTCGGCAGCAACTACGGCAGCACCCCGACCATCGATGCGCTGGCGACGCTCGGCTTCGAAGGTCGCCGCGAAGACTGGGCGCGCCGTGAATTGATGGCGGCGCTGAAGATCCTCGACAACGGCGACATCGACCGCGATCACATGATCGGCTCGTGGGCCGGCGCCATGGGTCAAACGCAGTTCTTGCCCTCCAACTTCCTGGCCTATGCGGTGGATGCCGACGGTGATGGCCGCCGCGACATCTGGGGCAGCATGGCGGACGTGATGTCGTCGACCGCCAACTTCCTGTCGCGTTCGGGCTGGCAAGCCGGCAACCCATGGGGCGTCGAAGTACAGCTGCCGACAGGCTTCGACTACGGGCGCGCCGACACGTCGGTCCGCCAGTCGAGTACGCAATGGGCCGCGGAAGGTGTGCGGTCGATGGACGGCCAGCCCTTGCCGGCCATCGACGACAGCACGGTCTTGCTGCCTGCCGGTGCGCGCGGTCCGGCGTTCCTGGTGGGGCCCAACTTCCGCGCCATCCTTCGCTACAACAACTCGACCAGCTACGCGCTCGCAGTCGGCCTGCTGTCGCAGCGCCTCGCAGGCGGTGCGGGCGTGCAGGCGACATGGCCGCGCGATCTGCAGTCGCTCTCGCGCAGCCAGTTGCTCGCGATGCAGACCGCGTTGAACCAGCGCGCCTTTGCCAGCGGCACACCCGACGGGATGATGGGGCCAGCCACGCGGGATGGCTTGCGGCGCTACCAGCGGAGCATCGGGCTGCCGGCGGACGGGTATCCGACCATGGAGTTGCTCGGGCGCTTGCAGCAGCCCTAGTCGCCTGGGCCTTCGCAACGCTGCCCCAATGCGATCAGTTCCGGTGTAACGACTACGCCGTTGAGACCGTCGAAATCGAGCATCGCATCGCGCATCGGCGAGTTACTCGCGCCCGTGCCCGGTCAGTGGCACGCTCGACTCCTTCAGCACCCGCAGCACGAAGTGCGACTTGCTGTGTCGGATGCCGGGAATCTTGTAGAGCTTTTCGCGCAGCAGCCGCTCGTAGTCGCGGGTGTCGCGCACGCGGATGCGAATGTAGTAGTCGTAGTCACCGGAGACGAGGTAGGCCTCCTGTATCTCCGGAATGGTCGCCAGCACCTTGCCGAACTCATACAGTGTTTCGTCGGTGTGACTCTCCAGCGTGAGCTGCACGATGACCGAGTCGTGGTAACCGATCTTCGAAGCGTCGATGTCGACGGTGTAGCGCTTGATGACGCCTTGCGCCTCGAGCTTCTTGATGCGCGTCCAGCAACTGGTGGGCGACAGGCCGACCTCGGCGCCGATCTCCTGCAGCGTCTTGCGCGAGTCCTGTTGCAGCTCCCGCAGAATGGCGAAATCGATCTTGTCGGAAGAATTTTCGGTTAAATCGTCTTTGGTGCGAACAGGCTTCATATAAACGAGGCGATCAGGCGTTGAAAAGATGCAAATTCTGCCCGTGTTGCCGAACAATGGGGCCATGAAAACACCGGTCGCCGAATTTGCTTCGCCTTCGCTTTCGCCGCTCGCATCGGCGTACCGCACCCGAAACGGTGCCGAAGCGCTGCTCGACACGCTCATCGAATGCGGCGTCGACACGATCTTCGGTTACCCCGGCGGCGCCGCGCTGCCGCTGTACGACGCGCTGCATGGAGAACCGCGCCTGCGCCACATCCTGGTTCGCCACGAGCAAGCCGCCGTCCACGCAGCAGAAGGCTATGCACGCACGACGGGCAAGGTCGGCGTCGTGCTCGTCACGTCGGGGCCGGGTATCGCCAACACCATCAGCGGGTTGCTCGACGCGATCAGCGATTCGATCCCGGTGCTGTGCATCAGCGGACAGGTCGCGAGCACCGTCATTGGCACCAATGCGTTTCAGGAGAGCGATGCGCTGGGCATGTCGCGGCCGGTGACCAAGTGGAACCACCAGCCGCGCACGCCGCACGAGATCCCCGAAGTCGTGCGGCGTGCATTGGAGATCGCATCGTCGGGTCGGCCCGGCCCGGTGCTGATCGACGTGCCGAAAGATGTGCAACTGATGCCGCTCGGCCACGCATCGACGGAGCGGTTCAGGTCGTCGCTCGTTCAAGCGACAGCCTTGCCGCCACGCGGCACGCTGGAGCGCGCAGCCGATCTGTTGTCGACTGCTCGTCGACCTGTCATCTACGGTGGCGGCGGGCTCATCAACGCCGGCCCCAAAGCATGTGCCGCATTCACCCGACTGGTCCGCCTGATCGATGCGCCTTGCACGCTCACTCTGATGGGGCTCGGCGCCTTCCCCGCATCCGATTCGCACTTCATCGGCATGCTCGGCATGCACGGCGCGTTGGAGGCCAACCTGGCGATGCACGAGGCCGACCTGGTGGTGTGCATCGGCGCGCGCTTCGACGACCGCGTCACCGGCAAGCTCGACGAGTTCTGCCCGCACGCCCGCAAGATTCACATCGACATCGACCCCGGCAGCATCAACAAGGTGGTGAAGGTCGACGTGCCAATCGTCGGCGATTGCGGCGCAGTGCTCGATGCACTGCTGTCGATGCCGAGCCTCGAAGGCCTGGCACCGGACCGCCTCGCGCCTTGGTGGGCGCGCATCGAACGCTGGCGCGCGGAGCGCTGTTTCGACTTTGCGGAACGCCCCGGCGTCATCCTTCCGCAGCAACTGATGGCGACTTTGCAGACCGCGCTGGAAGGGCGCGATGCCATCGTCTCGACCGACGTCGGCCAGCACCAGATGTGGGCCGCGCAATACCTCAAGTTCGAGCGCCCTGGCCGCTGGCTGACATCGGGCGGTGCCGGGACGATGGGATATGGCGTACCGGCTGCCATCGGCGCGCAGGTAGCGCACCCCGACGCGCTGGTGGTGTGCGTGAGCGGCGATGCATCGGTGCTGATGAACATCCAGGAACTGTCGACCGCCATGCAGCATGGCACGCCGGTCAAGGTCGTGCTGTCGAACAACGGCTATATGGGAATGGTGCGCCAGTGGCAGGAGCTGAACCACGGCAACCGCCTGAGCCACAGCTGGAACGAGGCATTGCCGGATTTCGTGGCGCTGGCCAGAGCCTTTGGCTGGGGTGCGCGCCGTGTGTCCGATCCGGCTGAGCTATCGGATGCGCTGGCCGAGTGCCTGGCCTGGGATGGGCCGTTCTTTCTCGACGTGCAGGTCGCGGCGCAGGAGAACTGCTTTCCGATGATGCCGTCGGGGCATGGGCATCACAAGGTCATGCTCAGCAAGGACCGGTGGTACTCGGACGACGCGACAACGTGAGCAAAACACTGCCGATGCTTAGAAGCCGCCCATCAGTGTCGTCGGGCAACCGAGGTCGACTGAAGAATCGAACGCGACCGGCTGGTTGTTATCGCCCGTCGAAAACAACAGGGTTGCGAATACCAGGCCCATGCAAACTGCGATGGCCATGAACCCGAAGCTGTAGACCAAACCGGCCATCACGAGGGGGCTGAGGAGGAGTGCGATGCGTCTGTACATGCGCCAATCATCGGGGGCGCCTGCAATCCGGTCCATGATTTAAATCACGGTCGGATCACATGTGTGTCTTGATTGTCATCGGTGAATTCTTTCGACTTACAACGGGCGGGCAATACGGGCTGAATCAGGCGCACTGCAGCGCCCGCGCCGTCGATAGTCAGCGACGGTAGCCGTCCCAATCGCCACGATAACCACGGTCGCCGCGATCACCGCGGTAGTAACCGTCATGGTCGCGATGCTCGCGATGCTCACGGTAGTATCGGCCGCCGTCACGATAGGCAGGCTCGAAGTCCACTTGCGACGGGCCATAGAAACGCGGCGGAGGCGGGCGGTTGTAGAACGGTGCCGGCGGCGCGTAGTAGACGGTTTCAGGGGGACGAACGCGAACGGGTTGCGCGTCGTAATAGATCGGGGCAGCGACCGGCGCCGGCCGTGCATACACGGGCGCTGGTTCGTAGTAATTGGGCTCATAAACCGGCGACGGACCATAGGCCGGTTCGCCGACGACAACGCCCGGCAAATTGATGCCCACAGACCACTGCGTCCCTGCATTGGCCAGGGAGGAAGCCATGACACCGGCCACCGCGAGCGAGCCCACGGCAACCACCTTGAACCACATCGAGCTTGAACGAGTCATCGAGATCTCCAACAGGCAAAGACGCCTGTTGATCCAACGCGACGAGCGCGCGGGTCGTGCACTGAGGCTGTGCAAAGCTGGTGTAAACGATCTCGCGGATTGAAGGTTGTTTCGACGCTTTACAGCGCGCTGAAGCGTGGTGCCGCCTGTGTATCGACCCTGCCTGAGGCGGTGCGCGGAAACAGGTTTCGCGAAACATTATGAGGATGGGCGGCAGCCTCTTCGATGCTCAGCACCGGCGCAAAACAGACATCGGTGCCTTCCAGCAGTTCACTCCATGCATCGCGCGTTCGGGTCCTGAACTTTGCAGCGAAGCGTGCCTTGAGGGCAGGCCATTTGTCGCGGGACAACTGCTCGGTCGGGTCGACGTCTTTCATCTCCAGTTTGTCGAGCAGCAGCGAATAGAACTGCGGTTCGAGTGCGCCGATGGTGACGAATTTTCCGTCGGAACATTCATAAGTGTCGTACTGCGGCGAATCATGAAAGGCGCTGGGTTGCGTGCCGCCGATCTGATTGTTGCCATGCAGCCAGTGCACCAGCGTGCCTAGCATCGCAACCATGTCGAGGATCGCGGCATCGACCACGCAGCCGCGGCCGGTGGTGCGTGCGGCGAACACGCCGCTCACGATGCCAAACGCGAGCCCGAGCGCACCTGCCGAATCGCCGACCACGGTGGGCGGCACGATCGGCGGCTGACCTGGCCGAGCCACCAGCGACAGCAAGCCACTCAGCGCGACATAGTTGAGGTCATGCCCCGCGACCGGCGCCAGCGGGCCGGTCTGGCCCCAGCCCGTCATGCGGCCGTACACCAGCTTCGGATTGCGCACCTTGCACGCATCGGGTCCGAGGCCCAGGCGCTCCATCACGCCGGGGCGGTTGCCTTCGATCAACGCGTCGGCAGTGGCCACGAGGTCCAGCGCTGCTGCAACCGCCTCCGGCTTTTTGAGGTCGAGCACGACGACCTTCTTGTTCGCGCGCAAGGGGTTCTCCGCGTCGCCGCCCATACGCTGGACTGCGCCCGCGATCGGTCGGGCAACGACGGTCACGTCGGCGCCGAAAGACGCGAGGATGCGCCCTGCGACGGGGCCCGGACCGATGCCCTCGAACTCAACGACCTTCAGGCCGGTCAGCGGCAAATTCACGGCGTTCATTGGATATTTCTTCAGGTCTTCAGAGATGGCGCGGGTCGTTGAAAACGGGCGCGACACCGTCTTCGACCCGCCAGATGGCCGATGGCGACGCGACGGCGTCGGACCGCGGTGAACATGCATTCGACAATGTCGCGCCTCTCGATGGTTGATGTGAGGGGCCTCGACTTTGACGTCGATCGACTTTCATTTCCATCGAGGGTTTCACGGGGTCGCCATGTCCCCGGTTGGAAAGGCTCGGTGTCTAGCCGGCGAGGGCTTCGAAGCCGGCCGCCGCAGCCGACAACGCCTTGTCGATGTCCTCCGGTTGGTGCGCGGCCGACAAGAACATGTTGTGTCGCGGGTGGAAATACGCACCGGCGCGCAACGTCGCAGCGCAGAACCTGCGGCCCTTCGCATTGTCGGCGTCGTCGTCGAACAGGACCATCGGCATCTGCACCGGACCGGTCTGGCGGATGCCGATGCCGGCTTGATCGGACAGCTTGGCAAGGCCGTCGCGCAGCCGCTGGCCCATCGCGACGAGGTGCGCGATGGTGTTCGATGCCTTCGTCTCCTGCAGCGTGGCGATGGCCGCGGCCATGGGCGGTGCCTCGCACCAGAAGGAGCCGGTGACGTAGATGCGTCCCGCGCCTTCGCGGAACCGCTCGTTCCCGGTGACGGCCGCGAGCGGGTAGCCGTTGGCGATGCCCTTGCTGAACGCGCTGAGGTCGGGGCGCACGCCCAACGCTTCCCAGCTGCCGGCCGCGTGCAGCCGGAAACCTGCACGCACGTCGTCGAGGATCAACGCGGCATCGGCGGCGGTCGCTACGGCGCGCAGGGCCTTTGCGAACTCGATCGTCGGCATCTCCTGGTCGCGGCCGATGTCGTGGCGGAAGGCAGTGACCAGGATCGCGGCGAGATCCGTTCCCGCTTCTTGCACCGCTGCGTTCAGGCTGGCGATGTCGTTGTACTGGTACTGGATGACATGGGCGCGGTCTTCGGTCGTGACGCCCACCAGCGAGGGCGAGCACCAGGGCACCGCCCCGTGGTACGAGCCCTGCGCCACGAGGATCTTGCGGCGGCCGGTGCCGGCGCGTGCGATCGTTACGCAAGTGGTGGTCGCATCGGTGCCGTTCTTCTGGAACAAGGCCCAGTCGGCGTGGGCGATGCGATCGACCAGCGTTTCGGCCAGCTCGACCAGCGCAGGGGCAGGGCCGTTCATGCTGATCCCCAATGCGGCCTGCTTTTGGTAAGCAGCGTCGACGCCCGCATGGTGATGGCCGAGCAGCACGGGCCCCCAGCTGCACATCAGGTCGACGTATTCGCGGCCATCGACATCCCACACATGGCAGCCTGTGGCGCGGGCGAAAAACTGCGGGTACCCCTCCGGCAATGGAGCGGCGTTCTGGTGGCCGTACATGCCACCGGGGATGACCTGTTTGGCGCGAGCGCGCAGAGCGAGATCGATCTCACCGTCATGTCGTTGATTCATGTCGTAGCTCCTTGCTGCACCACAGCGTATATATGATATATCACAGCGGCGAAAAATTCTGGTCTGAGGTCTGACTTGTGGTGGTGTCGCATGTCGGTCTTCAGACCGGCGTGCGGTCAGTCGCGCAGTCGGTCTTCCAGTGAAGCCGCAATGGGCGCGGCTGTCATGAACGAGGCCGTTGCCGGTGGTGCAGTCATCGGTTCGTACAAGTGGCAAGCGGCCTCGTGTCCCGGCGCCAAGGCCTTGAGTTGCGGCACCTCATTCCGGCAGCGCTCGAATGCATGCGGACATCGCGTATGAAAAGTGCAACCGGTCGGCGGGCTCAACAGACTCGGCAATTCGCCTCGTACGTTGGCTGCCAGTCGATGGCGAGGATCGGGCCGCGGAATGGCTTCGAGCAGCGTCTGCGTGTACGGATGCTTGGGCGTGGCGTAGAGCGCGGCGCGCGGCGCGACTTCGACGATGGCGCCGGCGTACATCACGGCGACGCGGTGCGAGATGTTGCGCACGACAGCCAGGTCGTGCGCTATGAAGAGGTAGCTCAGCCCGAAGGCCTCTTGCAAGTCGATCAGCAGGTTGACCACCTGCGCCTGCAGCGAGACGTCGAGGGCGGACACCGGCTCGTCGCAGACGATGAACTCCGGCTTGAGCGCCAGCGCACGAGCGATGCCGATGCGCTGCCGCTGCCCGCCGGAAAATTCGTGCGGAAACCGATCGCCACACGAGCGCGGCAGGCCGACGGTGTCGAGCAGTTCCTGAATGCGAAGCTGCCGATCGTGACGTGTGCGGCCGCCGGCCACGTCGATCGGCTCGGCGATCGCATCGCCGATGCGCATGCGCGGATTCAGCGAACCCTGCGGGTCTTGAAAGACGAACTGCACGCGCTTGCGAACGTGCGCCAGAGCCTGCTGCGCATCGGCGCCGGTGATCTCTTCATCGAACAAACGGATGCGGCCCGATGTGGCCGGGATGAGTCCGACCAGCATGCGGCCGGTGGTCGACTTGCCCGAGCCCGATTCGCCGACCAAACCCAGCGTTTCGCCGCGCGCGATGTCGAAGCTGACTTGACGCACGGCGCGAAGCGTGCGCGCCGGCGTTCCCGCCTGCCGCTTGAGCGCGAACGTTTTCTCGAGGTCGCGCACCGTGACGATCGTATCGGGCAAGGTTGCGTCTGGTGTCATGGCGTGTCTGCGATGGCGCCGAAAGCGGCCAGGCGCGGTGGGCAACGGCTCCAGCGCAGCGCGGATGCCGGGAGCAGGGCGGGCGGGATTTCGTGGCACACGGGCAGCGCCTCAGGACAGCGCGGGCTGAAGCGGCAGCCCGGAATGTGCACTGAAGGATCGGGGATGCTGCCGGCAATCGACTTCAGCCGGCCGGGCTCGCCATCCAGCCGTGGAATGGCAGCCAGCAGGCCGTCGGTGTAGGGATGCAGCGGCTTGCCGAAAAGGTCCAGAACAGGGGCCGACTCGATCACCTGGCCGGCGTACATCACCACCACGCGATCCGCGAACTGCGCAATCACCCCGAGGTCATGCGTGATGAGGACCACCGACATGTCGAGCTCCGACTGCAGCTCTTTAAGCAGCTGAAGGATCTGAGACTGGATCGTGACGTCGAGTGCGGTGGTTGGCTCGTCTGCTATCAAAACCTTGGGTTGGCAAGCGATGGCGATGGCGATGACGACGCGCTGGCGCATCCCGCCAGAGAGACGGTGCGGGTAGTCGTCGATGCGCCGGGCTGCATCCGGAATGCGCACCAGCCCCAGCAGCTCGATCGCCCGCTTTCGCGCCGCGGCTGCGGTCAGCCCCTGATGCAGACGCAGCGGCTCGATGATCTGGTCGGCGATGGTCAATACGGGGTTCAGCGACGACATCGGGTCCTGAAAGATCATCGCGATCTCGGCACCGCGGATGCGCCGCATCTGCGGCTCGGGCAGCTTGAGGAGATCGCGATCGTTGAAGACGATGGTGCCGCTAGAGATCCGGCTCGTCGCACGCGCGTGCAGCCGCAAGATCGACAGCGCACTGACGCTCTTGCCGCTGCCCGATTCGCCGACGATGCCCAGGCATTCGCGCCGACCGATGCTGAAGCTCACGTCGCGAATGGCGGAGACCCAGCCATCGTCACCGCGGAACTCCACGGTCAGGTTGTTGACTGCGAGCACGGGTGATTCGGGTTGCCCCATCGGTTCCGGCACCACCTCAGGCCTCCACTTTCAGCCGCGGGTCGAGCACGTCGCGCAGACCATCGCCCAGCAGGTTCATGCCCAGCGCAGCCAGGCTGATAGCCAAGCCCGGAAACAACATGATCCACCAGGCCTCTATCGAATAGTCACGGCCTTCCGCGATGATGTTTCCCCAACTCGGCGCCGGCGGCGGCGGGCCGATGCCGAGAAAGCTGAGCGCGGCTTCGGCCAGGATGGCGTAAGCAAAAACGAAGGTCAGCTGAACGACCAGCGGCCCCATGCAGTTGGGCAGGATGTGCCGGAAGATCATGCGCAGATGGCCGGCGCCCGAAAGGCGTGCTGCCTCGACGTATTCCATCTCGCGAATCACCAGCGTCGAGGCGCGCGTGATGCGTGCCGTGCGCGGTATGTACGCGACGGTCAGCGCGACGATGACGCTGGTGGTCTGCGGGCCAAGCGCTGCGCTGATGCCGATAGCCAGGAGGATGGCGGGGAACGCGAGCAGCGCATCCATGAAGCGCATCAAGGGCGAATCGAGGCGGCGGAAGTAGCCGGCAGCAATGCCGATGAAGGCGCCGATGGTGCCCGATGCCAGCGCCACCGAAAGCCCGATGAACAGCGACAGCCGCGCGCCTTGCAGCACGCGGGTCAGCATGTCGCGGCCGAACATGTCGGCACCGAAGAGCATCGTGCTCGATGGCGGCTTGAAGCGGTTGCGCATGCGCATCGCAGTCGGGTCGAGACCGGTGAGCATCGGACCGAAGATCGCGGCCAGCACCAACAGCGTGATGATGACCAGGCCGATCACGAACGAGCGGTGCTTGAAGAGCTTGCGAACCAGCCGCAGCTTTCGCCGGGGCGCGAGCAACTGCGCGGCGCTTGCCGGCTGTGCGTTGCCATTTGATTTCGACAGCACCGCCGCCTCAGTCATAGCGCACCCGCGGGTCGACCAGCGTGTAGGCCAGGTCGACACAGACATTGACGAGCACGAAGGCGAAGCCCAGCAACAGCATCGTTCCCTGGATCAGTGGGTAGTCGCGCGCCATGATCCCTTGCACCACCAGCCGCCCGATACCGGGCAGCGCGAACACCTGCTCGATGACGACCGAGCCGCCGATGAGCAGCGACAGGATGATGCCGCTCACCGTGACCACCGACATCAGGGAGTTGCGAAAGGCATGTTTGCCGATAGTCACCCACTCGTTCAGACCCTTGGCGCGCGCGGTGCGGATGTAGTCCTGGTCGAGCACGTCGAGCATGCTGGAGCGCGTCATGCGCGCGAGGTAGCCGATCTGGAATAGCGCGAGGATGGCGGCCGGTTGCACCATCGATCGCAGCCACGGGCCGAAGCCTTGCGACAGCGGCGCATAGCCGGAAGAGGGCAGCCAGCGCAACTCCACCGAAAAGACGATGACCGAGATGATCGCGATCCAGAAGCTGGGGATCGACACGCCGATGAGCGCGACGCCCATCACGGCCGAATCGATCCAGGTGTTGCGGTAGTAGGCCGCGATGATGCCGAGCGCGATGCCGACCGGCACCGTGATGGCAAAGGCCAGCAGCGCGAGCGACAGCGTCACAGGTAGCCGGGCGATCACCGCGCTGAACACGCCCTGGTTCAGCATCAGCGACTGCCCGAAATCGCCGCGTGCCAGATTGCCCAGCCAGGCGATGAGCTGCTCCCAGATCGGACGATCGAGTCCGAGCTGATGACGCAGCTTGTCGATGGCTTCGGGCGATGCGTCCGGGCCGGCCATGACCACCGCTGGGTCGCCCGGCAGCATGTGCATCAAGACGAACGCGAGTATCGCGACCAGGACGATGACCGGAATCGCCTGCAGCAGCCGGAAGATGACGTTGCGCGCCACCGTTACTTCAGGCTGACGTTCCAGAAGCGCGGCAGATAGAAGCTCGCGAAGTTATCGACCTTCTTCTTGTTGAAGGCGTTGATCGTGCCCATGTCGACGATCTTGATCATGTAGGCCTGTTCGAGCACCTGCTTCTCGATGACGTCCCATGCTTCCTTGCGTTTGCCGGCGTCCAGCGAGGTGTAGAACTTTTCGTAAGCGGCGTCGAGGACAGCGTCGTTCTTCACCTGCGGGAAGGTGTAGAACATCGTGCGCCACTGCTGCGGACCGAGCAATGGGTTCGAGCAGAAGCTGGTGGTCGACACGTTCCATGTCCCGGTGCCGCGCTGCATGTTGCTGGCGTTGGTGGTCCAGTCGACCACGTCGACATTGACGTTCATGCCGGCCGCCTTCATCAACTCCGACAACACGAGGATCGAGGTGCGGAAGTTGGGGTAGTTCGACGTCGTTTGCAGCGTGATCGGCTCGTTCTTGTAGCCGGCTTCGGCCAGCAGCTTCTTGGCTTTGTCCGGGCTTTTCTGGTCGTAGTAGACCTTCATCTTGTCGCCCTGGTAGTACGGGCTGAACGGGTACACCAGCGAGTGGTTCATCTTGGCGATCTGGCCGGTAGCGGTCGAGATTTCTTCGACATCGACCACTGCGTTGATGGCCTGGCGGATCTTCGGATTGGCCGTCGGCCCTTGCGAGCTGTTGACGATGAAGACCTGCATGCAATACGGGAACACCGTCTGCGTCTGGATGTCCGGGTCGCTGGCAAATCGCTTGGCGAGTTCGGGCGGGATGCTGGCTGCGACATCGACGTCGCCGGCCTGCAAGGCAGCGACACGGGCGTTGGCTTCTGGGATGAATCGGTAGCGCACCGAGTCCACGTAAGCGATGCGCCTGCCGGCATAGCCGTCGATGCCCTTGTAGCTTTCGTTGGCGGTGTAGCCATCGAAGCGTTCGAGTACCAGGTGGCTGTCCTTGGTCCACTCGCCCAACTTGAACGGGCCGCTGCCGATCACGTCGGCACCCCGCGCCGGCTTGTCTTTTTGCGAGGCCGGCAAGATGACGAACGGATACACCGGGCTCTTCAGGATGTCGACGAAGACCGAGTTGGTCTTGTTGAGTTTGACGATGAACGTTTCGGGGTCGGGCGCTGTCGCGCTGGCCACGTCGCTGAAGATCACTGCGTTGGGGCTGATCTTGCGATAGCGCTCGAAAGAGGCGAGCACATCGGCAGAGGTCAGGACGCTGCCGTCATGAAACTTCACGCCCTTGCGGATCTTGAAGGTGAAGGTCTTGGCGTCGTCTGCAATGGTGTAGCTCGACGCGATCATCGGTCGCGTCTCGTAGTTTTCACCGACGGTGATGAGCGAGTCGTACAGGTGGTGAATCACCTCCAGCTCGACCGCGCTGCTCGACACATAAGGGTCGAGCGTGCCCGGCCCCGACACATAGGCATAGCGCAATTGGCCACCCTTTTTCTGTGCGTGGACCGGCATGTTCGCCGCAGCTGCAAAGAGTGCGGCAATGGCCGCGACAGTCACCAACTTCTTGAAGATCGTGCGAACGGACATGCCTGCTCCTTAGGTGAAGAGAGAGAGTCAATTTATATGATATATCGGCCAAGCGCCATCACCTGCAAGCGACGTGCCAACGCAGTTCAGGTTTTGTCGGTGAAGCGCTTCAGCACGTTGCGGGTGATCTTGCTCGTGAAGAACTCGTTGCGCTTCAGTCCCATGATCCATTCGCAAGTGCCTGCGGTGACGACCTCGCCTTTGCCCCGCGGCATGTGCACCAGCATGCCCGAACCGTATCGGGCCTTGGCCAACGATTCTTCTGATTGATCGCCATAGAGCGACATCGACGCGCCCCGCATGTCGCTTTCGCCGAGGTAATAGCGGTAGCCTTCTTCGGCGAACATCGATTCGACCTTCAGGGCCGGTGACATCGCCAGGATGGAGACACTCGCCGGCGCACCGTCTTCGCCGGTCGGGTAGGGCAGGCCGTAGCGAAAGGTGTAGTCGAGCCCATCGACCTCGTACGAAAAGATGTTGGCAGACGCACCGAAGATGTCGCCGTAACCCAATTGCGTGCCTTCGAAAACCCAGTGGTCTTCCCGGTACACGGTAAAGCCCTTGGAGCCGCGCGGTGCGAAGCCGCCCCACGATGCGTAGATGCCTTGCAGGCCGTTGACGCCAACCGTCGTCGCGCCCGGCCAGTTCACCACCTTGCTCTCCCATGCGCAGGTCAAAAGGTGTTGCTTGTCGGTGCCGTACACAGGGTCTTCGGCGTAGCGGGCCTTGTAGCAAACCTGGCGCGTGCCGTTGTCTTCGAGCCGAACCTGCCACATGAAATTGCCGCCGAAGCGCGCGAGCGAGCCGCCTTCGTCGACGAAGCGGTCGATGCGCGTACGCATGTCATGCGTCCAGTATTCGTCGTGACCGACGATGACCACCGCCTTGTAGCGGTCCAGGATCTCGGGCCGGTAGTGCAGGTCGGTCTGCGTGATCATGTCGAAGGCGATGCCTTCGCGCTCGGCCCAGGTCACGAAGTGGCGGTCGTACTGCGCCCATCCGGACGCTGCAAAGAAGTACCCGTAGCCGTAGCTCCAGGCCCAGTCTTTCGGGTGATAGCGCGGGGCAGTCAGCGGGTCGGGAACCGGCTCGGCGCAGATGCGCGGTGCGCCTTCCGGCAACCACACCATGCCGCGCGTCCAGGGCCGCAGCAGGCTCAATTCCGGTGACGACGAATTCTGGTCGGCGCCGTCGACGCCGATGTAGCTGCTGGCGCCGCCCCAGTCGTTGTAGGCCATCCATGTCGAGGTCGGCAAGATCATCAGCAACTTGGCGGTCTGCGTTTTTTCGGTCGGGCGCACGACAAAGAAATGATGCTGCACGTAGCGTCCGCCGTCGGGCCGGATACAGGTCGAGATGATCTTGTAGAAGCCGGAGCGGGCGTCCGCTGGAATGGTCCAGCGCAGGCTTTCGGGCCACTGGCACCCGGCCTTGTAGGCGTCTTTAGGGGCGGCATGGAATACGCCGGGCAAGTCGTCCTGCTTGAAGACGGTTTGCGGTTCCAGTCCATCGAGCACCACTTCGAGCATCCAGACCGGTGCATAGGTGCTGCTGTGGAACGTGACCGTGTCGCCCGGATCGTACGAAATCGCATCGGTGTACGTGTGCACCTCGGGCCACGACGGATCTTCGCGCGGGCCGTCGTACCAGCGCCGATCGGACCACCCGCTGTCCGCGTACATCGGACCGATGCTCGGCTGCCCCATGTTGATGGCACGGATGCTGCGACGGTCTCCGTTTGCGCGCTGACCGAAGGAGTTGACTCGCTTCGGTGGAGTGGAAGAGTCAGGCGTTGGGGCTGCCGGGTCGGGTGCGTCGCTCAAGGTCATGCTCCTGAAGAGATAGCCCGCAGGTTATATGATATATCCGGTGGAGCGCAAGAGGTTTGAGCCTGAGCTTTGCTTCAGTCTGCCGGAACCATCGCGGTGCGGGTCGAGGCTGCTGCGATCACATCCCAGTCGTAGTGCATCGGCACCATCTTGCATTGCGACCACGCCGCGTGCTGGTCGGTGTAGTGCGGGCTTTCGGGTTGACCTGAGACGCCGCCAAACACGATCCACTTCGAGTTTTCCCAAGCGCCGACGTCGAACACATAGCGTGCGACCGCCCCGTAGAGCGCGTTCAACCCTCCGGTCGACAGGCTGCCGTTGGCCATCACCGTGTCGTTGTCGCCGCCGACTTGCGCGCCGGGCGGATTCAGCTGCGCAGCGGCCTCCGGGAACTGCGCGGCGAGCGGATGAGACAGCGCTGCCGTGTGGTGTTCGCCCCAGGGGCGACCATCGAAAATCCGTGCTGCGCGAGCCAGCGCTTCTGCGAAAGCGTCTGACCACTGCGTGCCACCGAGCAGCGAACGGTCGTCGGTGCGGAGAAGGTTCGGCAGCGTCCACCATAGCTGATTGACCGGCACAACGCCGGGCGGCACTTGGGTGAACGGATCGCTCTTGGTCGCATTCAATCCCGAGCGCTCGAGCAGCACGCCCGCCAGTTGCCAACGCATCGCCGCATACGCCGCGGCCGCGACCGAGTCGGCCGTCATGCGTGCGTCCCAGTCGACGATCAAAGCCTGCATCCGGCCGGCCTCTGCGGGTTGTGGCGGCAAGTCGCGCAGTCGTTGCTGGAACAGCGGCGCGGTCAGGCTGAGCACATCGCCATGCATCGCGGCCATGTCGTCGACCGTTGCTGAAGGCAAAGCGGCGAGTCGTGTCTCTAGCCGACGGGCGCGATAAGAGGGGTGGCAGTCGGTGCAGAAGTAGTGGCGGTCTCCCGGTTGCTCCGCAACGAAGCGGTTGTTTGCGGTGGCGAGGTAGCCGCGCGGCGGGTCGAACGTTTTGGGCATGTCGTCCCAGGGGATCTCGCCTTTCCAATCGTAGTCGCCGGTCCAGCCCGGCACGGGCAGCCAGCCGTTGAGGCGCGGGCGGTGCGGCACCACGGCGCGCACCAGGTGACCGATGCGGCCATCGACATCGGCTGCGACCAGGTTGTGATCGATCAGGCCCCAGCCGCGGGTCGCTTCGAACAGCGCATCGACCGTCTCGGCCTTGAGCATGCGCGGCAGGCAGTCGAAGGATCGGTCGGAGAGGGCGAATTGAACCGACCGCAGTGCGATGGCGCTGCCATTCGCCGGCGAGCCGGCAACGATCGGCCCATGTCGGGTCTCGACGATATCGATGGTCACGGGCTCGGCGCCACGTACCGTGATGACCTCATTGCGCACGGTGCTGTCGAGCCACTCGTCCTTGTACCAATAGCGCGCACCGCCGTCCTTGAACTGCTCGACGAAGAGATCGTGTATGTCGGCGAAGGCGTGGGTCACGCACCAGGCCACGCGGCCGTTGTGAGCAAAGTGCGGGTAGCCCGGCACGCCCGGCACGGTGAGGCCGATGACATCGAACTCACCGCAAGCCAGATGCGTTTGCACGTACATGCCAGGCATCTCGAATTGACGGTGTGGGTCGCCTGCCAGTAGCGGCCGGCCGGAGGCGGTGCGCGATGGCCCGACCACCCAGTTGTTGCTGCCGCCGCCAGTCGCATCCGATGCACCGAGCTGCGCGAGCGCCTCGATAGCGGGTGCGAGGTCTTGCAGGCTGGCGATCCAGCGCGCGGCTTCGGCGCCGGGCGGGATGCAGAGAAGGTCGCCATGGCCATTCTCATCGCCATCGTCGTAGCGCAGCTTGGCGATGTCGTCGGGGCCGATAGCGCCGAGTGCCGCCGCGCGCCACAGCTTGAACCACACCGAGCCCATCAGGAAACCGCGGTAGCGCATCACCGCGATGCTTTGCCACGGTTCCCACTGTTCAGGCGCGGCCCCGAGCAGGCTGTATTCCATCGGCAGCGGATGACCTTCGGCGAGGTATGCGTTCACGCCTTCGGCGTAGGCGTCGAGCATGGCGCGTGCATCGGAGCCGAGTGCGGCGTAGTCGGCTTGCGAGGCTCGGCTGCCGCCGAGTCGTCGCGCCAATGCATCGGCCGCCACGGCAGAAGGGCCGGCCCATTCGGCCCAGCGACCGGCCATCTTCAGACGCGTCGCATCCATTTGCCAAAGGCGGTCTTGCGCGTGCACGTAGCCTTGCACGAAGAACGCATCCCGGCTGCTGCCG
This sequence comes from Variovorax sp. GrIS 2.14, assembly GCF_046115955.1. Classification (NCBI taxonomy): domain Bacteria; kingdom Pseudomonadati; phylum Pseudomonadota; class Betaproteobacteria; order Burkholderiales; family Comamonadaceae; genus Variovorax; species Variovorax sp. GrIS 2.14. The sequence goes on along the minus strand of NZ_JBJXIA010000009.1, from coordinate 106,815 downwards.
GCGCGAATGTGCGGGATAAACCACGCGTCTCGTCAGACCTCGGCCGGTGCTGTCAAACCTTGAATTCGAAGCGTGCTGGGTGCGGCTTGTTGCATGATATATCCCTGTCAAATACTCAAAATAACGGAACGCCTGCCATGGGAAGAGCTTCTGCCGGACTCGCGTCGCCTCAGCCTCACGTCCGCTCGATCGGACGTGAAAGCCTCACGACCCAGGTCTACGACGAACTCCGCGCCGGCCTGATGGAAGGCCGGTTCTGGCCCGGCTATCGCTTCAAGATTCGTGACCTCGCGGTCGCGATGAACGTTTCCGAAACGCCCTGCCGCGAGGCCCTGATGCAGCTGGTGCGAGAGCGCGTGCTCGACATGGACGCGGGCCGATCGATCTGCGCCGCGCCGCTCACGTTGGCGCAATACCTGGAGCTGCGCGCCATCCGCCTCAAGCTCGAAGGCATGGCCGGCGAAGCCGCGGCGCGCAACGTCACGCCCGCGCAACTGCGCGAAATCCAGGACCTGCACAAGGCGTTGATCAAGGCACAGGACGACCACGACTGGCCCGCTGCCGTGCGCGTGAACTGGCAGTTTCATCACGCGGTCTATGCGGCCGCGGCAATGCCTGAACTGCTTGCGCTGATCGAAGGCATCTGGCTGCGCAACGGCCCGATGCTCAACCTGCAGTACCCCGATGCGGCACCCACTTACGACGGCGAGCATCAGCATCTGGCCATCATCGACGGGCTCAAGAAGCGCGACCCGGCCAAGGTGCGCGCGGCCATCAAAGCCGACACGATCGAAGGCGGGAGAAAGTTCGTCGCGCTGCTCGAACGCATCGATCGCGGTGAAGCGCCGTATCCGCAGAACCAGGCCGAGCAGGCATTGCCGACACGGGCGAGCGGGGTGGCACGCAAGGTGGCTGCAGCCAAACGCTGAACGCATTTCAGGCACTTGTCAGCCGGCCATCCGCGAGCGCCCGTAGACCTTGTAGCGCTCGTGCACCTCCTGCATTTCCGCGTCGCTCAACAGCGTGGGCGCGCCGAGTTGCAGCGTCATCCAGTAGTGGCGCGCGAGCGTCTCCAGCTTGATGGCGGTGATGACAGCGGCACGGAGGTTTGCTGCGCGACTGAGCATGCCGTGGTTCGATAACAAGCAGGCGGTGCGACGTTCCAGCGCCAGGACTGCATTGCTTGCGAGCGCGGCCGACCCGAAGGTAGCGTAGGGCGCGCATCGAATGCTGTTGCCGCCGTAACCCGCGACCATGTAATGAAAGGCGGGGATGTCCATGCGCTGGCAGGCGAGTGCGACGCAGGCGTCCGAATGGGTGTGGACGACGGCGTGCGTCTCGGGAAAGTGTCGGTATATCTCAGCATGCATTTGCCATTCGCTCGACGGCACGCCAGCGCTTCGCTCGCGGCCATCGAGCCCGAGTTCGACAAGACTCGCAGCATCGATGCGCGCGGCATCGATGCCTGTTGGTGATATCAACAAGCCTTCGCTGCCGCAGCGCACGCTGACGTTGCCGCTGCTGCCACGGTTGAGGCCTTCTCGGTCGAGTCGAAGATAGGCTTCGACGATTTGCTCGCGTTCGGTCATGCGGGTTGCTCCTCAGCAGTGGCAGCGGACACGACCGAGCCGCCGCTTGCCATGCGGTCGAGCGCCACCTCGAATGCGTCGAGGCCGGCCAGCTTGCCGGACTTCAGGCACACCACGAGCGGGTCAGACGATGAGTTGGTCGAAGTTGAAGTGACATCCAGTGCCAGCGGCAACGATGGCCCGGCGAACGGACCGACCTGCAGCCGATCGATACCGAGATGCGCCAGCACAGCGCCCGAAGTTTCGCCACCCGCAATTAAAAAACGCCGTGCGCCGCGTGCACGCAATCCACTGGCGATGCGACCCAGCAAGTCTTCCGCGGATGCGGCAAGCCGTGCGACGCCAAACTCAGCCTGCAACAGTGCGACATTGGCCGGCGTGTCCGACGTCGACACAGCGATAGGCTCGACCGACAAGCGCGCGTCTGCCCACGCCAGTGCGGCGCCGACCACGTCATCGCCGCGGACGTGCGCCTTCAAGTCGAGTGCAAGAACAGGATGGGAGCGCGCGAAGACGTCGAGCTGGCGCCGCGTTTGTTCGGCGCAACTACCGACCAGCACGACGCCATGGCCGCGCACTGGCGGGAAGTCATCGGGCGCGCGCCGACTGTCGAGCCAGCCGAGCTGGCGCCACAGGGCAGGGTAGTGCGCCGCGAGCGACGAGCCGCCCGTCATCAACGGCCAGTGCACGGTGGCTTCAGCCAAATGCGCAAGGTCTTGATGGTCGGCCGCATCGGCGATGGCGCAGTCGATGCCTTCGCTGCGGAGCATGGCGACGCGCTGCGCGATGGCGGTTGCGCCGGCACGCACGTCGAGATGGCTGATCAACCCGACGCGTTGGGTCGTCTGCCGTTGCAGTACCCGCACCAGGTCGGGATCGGTCATCGGCGTCACCGGGTCGTCCTTCTTAGGCGACTCGCTCACCAGGCGATCACCGACGAAAAGATGGCCCTGGAAAACAGCGCGCTGGTATTCAGGAAAGGTCGGGCAGCACGCAGTGAACTCGCTGCCCGTTTGCGCCATGAGCACCTCGATACACGGCCCGATGTTGCCCGTGTCAGTGGAGTCGAAGGTGGCGCAGTACTTGAAGAAGAGCTGGCGTGCGCCAGCGGCGCGCAAGACCGAGGCGCCGGCTTCGAACAGCGCGCGCGCTTCGGGTGCGGGAGCGATGCGGGTCTTCTGTGCGATGACGACTGCGTCTGCGTTGCCGATGGCTTTGGCGGCGCTGGCCGAGGTTGCAAGCAACGTCGATACACCTTCGGCGACAAGCATCGCAGCAAGTTCGAGGCCGCCGGTGAGGTCGTCTGCCAGTCCACCAAGAATCATTCGGAGCGCTCCTGTTTGGGAACTGCGGATACGGGGTGCTAAGACGGCAAAACGTCGAAGAATGCGTCAATAATATATATCATATATGCCAAATTTTGCCCCACGGCGATCTGCTGCGCCGGCACTGCCGTGTCGAGCGCACGGAAGGCGCACACGTGATCCCCGACGCTGTTCTTGAGCAATCGCGTCTACGGAATGACCTGCGATTGACTGCAGGGTCGATCGATCGTTTAGACAGGCATCTAGATTACGACGTTAGCGCTAATGCCTTACACGCAAACTCGGCACCATCAGCAAGATGTGAAACCTTCACATGACCTCCAGCTGAGCGAACCACCATGCGCCGCGAACCGTTTGTCGAAAACCACGCCGGAGGAGGCGGGCCCCCCGACGCGCCCGCAGATGGAAGCCGGCACTCTTCGGTACAAGCGCAATGGGATTTGGTAGAGCAAGCCTTTCATCGTGATTTCGGTGGTCGTGCTGCCGCAGGCGAGCAGTGGGAAATGATCGATCGCGCATTTCGTCGGGATTTCGGTGAAGTCGCTGCCAGGAAGATCTTGAACGGCGAGGCGCCCCGGCCGGCCCGCACTCCAGCCGGCTCGGAGTGGTGTGCGAACACAGTTGAGTCAAAGGCATCCAACTGCAGCACGAGCGGAGAGATCGCGTCACTGCAGCCAAAGCCTTTGTCCGCTGACGCGCGACGCACGGAGGACGGGTCAGAAGCACCTTTTGCGAGGCGAGTCGCGCTAGGCGGCTTGCTGCCGGGTCGGCAACCCATCTTTCTTGAGCCGTTCGAGCCGCCCAGTGGAGAACTCGATCCAAGTAAAGGACGAATTTGGTTTTCCGCTCCAGCCTTGTTAGCGGCGGGCTTCTTTGCGAGTGCAGTCGTAGCCGCATTTTTTGCGTTTTGGGGCGCGAATCCACGTTCGGACCGAGATCTGTCCCGGGCTATCACAAGCGTCGACGCTACGGCCGTGACCCCAGCCGATCAGAGCTTGCCTGCACCAGCTGGGCTACTGCTGGCACCCTCCCTCGATCCTGTTGGTGAGCCACGCAAGGCTTCACCGGAACAGAGTGAAATTACGCAGAACACAGCGTCACCTCTGGACCTGAAAGCGATTCCTCCAACATCTGATCGCTTGCCCGAGCGTGCCAACGCGCCGCCCTCTGTAAACAGCAAGGGTTCGACCGCTTATGCGCAAGGGGAGGCCCACAGTTCGACAACGTGGGCCGGACAGAGCACGAGCCGGGTGACCGGAAGGAATGATTCCCCTGCCGGCTTCTCCTCGGATGCAACGTCTCGGCGACCGGAACCTCTGCGGAGTAACGACGACCGCATTCCCTCACCTCGGCCGCCCGTCGTCATGCCCAATGTCTCTCCGGCAGTGTTGGCAGTCCGCACGCCCCAGCGCCCCGAGCCTTTTCGGGAACCCTGTGACTTTGTGAGGCGCGTGCTTGGAGACTCGCGCTGCATGGATCACGTTGGCCTACCAGCATCAGGCGGACCTTCCCCCAGCGGCTCTGCAGCTGTTACTGCATCCGGCGGAGGCTCTTCAGGATCGACCGTAGTTTCTGCAGCATCCGCCAGTGGAAGCGGTTCTGCGAGCAGTGCGTCGAGTGCTGGCGCAGCAGGAGCAGGAGCAGGGGGATCTGGCGGGGCTGGACCTGGCGCAGGCGCCGGCGGCAGCGGTGCTGGTGGTGGAGCTGGTGCAGGGGGCGGCGGGTCAGGCGGTGGAGCTGGCGCAGGGGGCGGCGGATCAGGCGGTAGCGGGTCTGGCGGCGGAGCTGGTGGTGGGTCTGGCGCAGGCGGGGGCGGATCTGGCGGCGGTGGCGGGGCAGGGGGTGGCGGATCGGGTGGTGGTGCTGGCGGAGCTGGCGCCGGGGGCGGCGGGTCAGGCGGCGGCGGATCTGGTGGCGGGTCAGGAGGTGGAGCTGGCGCAGGCGGCGGTGGGTCAGGCGGTGGAGCTGGCGCAGGTGGCGGCGGATCTGGCGGTGGAGGAGGTGGCGGTGGCGGGGCAGGAGCCGGGGGTGGTGGCGGTGGCGGCTCCGGTGGAGGTGGTGCTGGCGGGCGCTGAAGTGCCTCTTGGGTCATAGCGGAGGTGCCTCAGATGGGATCCCTCAGCTCTCGACATACCCCGCGGTCGCCGTTCTCCGTTTTGTACGTGCGCGCACTGGCGCGCGTACGCGGCGGAAGACCAAGTTTCCAAGTTGTGGTTTCCGCGTTGGTTTCCATGACCGTTCCCTGCAGGTCGGTTCATGCGGGGGAAGCATCTCAAACGCTAGGCGACCGCCGCCGCAAATGAGTGCATTCGATTGAAGAGAAAAAAGCCTCGGCCTTCTTTGCCCGCGAACTGCGATGAGCTTCCAACTCATCGAGCAGCTGCAACACAAGGACAACGCCGTGCCGGTGGAGCAACTCCGCCGGGTGCTGGAGGTCAGCCGCCCAGGCTACTACGCGGCACGCAAACGCAGGCAGATCCCGCCTCTAGTGTGCCAAGCCAGCGTGCATTTGAAAGCTGCATTCGCCGCCAGTGGTGGTGCTTATGGGTACCGTCGGATGCGGGCGTCACTGAGCAGCCAGTGCACGCACATTTGTGAGAAGGTGGTGCAGCGCTTGATGAATCATGAGCGCCTGGTCGCTGCGACGCCCAAGCGGCGTCGGTATGGTTCCTATGTGGGCGAGATCAGTCCAGCGCCAGACAACCTCGTCAACCGCAACTTCACCGCGGGTGCTCCCAACGAGAAATGGCTCACCGACATCTCGGAGTTCCACATTCCGGCAGGCAAGGTGTACCTGTCGCCCGTGATCGACTGCTTCGATGGCAAGGTGGTCAGTTGGACGATCGGGATGCGCCCGGACGCGCAGCTCGTGAACACGATGCTGGATGCCCCTATCGAGACGATCGACATCGGCAGCAACCGGCCTGTCGTGCATTCGGATCGCGGTGCCCACTATCGATGGCCGGGATGGCTGGCACGTATCGCGGATGCCGAGCTGACGCGTTCGATGTGATTACCGACGAAGCTTGGGACTCATGGCATATCCAGGGGAGCGCCCTCGCTCTATGCCTACTCGGTAATATTGCACTCTTGGCGCAGCAGCGCCAACGCATCCTCGGTGGCTTGCACCCCGTCGCTGCGCAGCACAGGCTCGGCTTCGTCGATGAAGGCGTTCCACAGGTGCAGGTAGTCGCGCCGCAGCGACACCGGGGCGTGCTGCAGCACGAACTGCCGGGGCAGATCGGCATCCAGGCCTGAGGTCCGGATCTTCTTGACCAAGGTTGCTGCGGTCTTTCCGGTCAGCAGCGTGGCGTGTTTGCCGTGCGTGGCGATGCGCAGGAACAGTGTCAGCAGCGAACTGTCGTCGCTGTGGCCCGCGGTGGCCTTCTTCCACAAGAGGCTGTCGCTGCGCTCGAAATGGTCCAGGTCAGCCATGGCGTCCTCAGACCAGAAATAGCGGCCCACGAGGGCCGGCGTTTGGTCGAAGAGCTTGCGCACGCTGAGCGTGGCATCCAGGATCCGGGGCATGTCCTGCACGACAGAAGCCCGCACGGACTGCACCACCGCCAGGTACTTCGCCGGCAGGTCTTTGGGCAAGCCCATGGGGACCGGCGCCGCCGGGTCATCGGCCCGCGACGCGTATTTCGTACGCAGGCCCAGCACCATCTTCTCGAACGCGGTCCAATCCGGCATGGCGCTGCGCCGGCATGCGCGCACCAGCAGCGCTGTGCGCATTACGGCCTCCGCGTCCTTGCCGGCATCCTCCAGGTCATCGGCATCCAGGCCCAGCTGGGCCGCCATCCAGACGGCTGCTTCCACCAAGGTCGTAGCGAGGCTGCGCGCGGCGCGCTCGGCCTGGTACTCGGGCAGGCTGCGCAGGGACCATTTGGCAAGCAAGGGGATGTGCTTGTCCTTGAAGACTCCGTGCTCCTGCATGCCGAAATGGCTGCTCTGGGGCATGGCGATCAGCGCCTTGAGCATGTCTGAGCCGCCCTTGGAGCGCGACAGCAAACTGTGGTCGCGCAGGGACTCGGCGGCCTGATTCAGGTCGCCGCCGGTCGAATGTTCCAGGTACAAGCTCACCAGGTTGATCAGCCGGTCCCTGGCTCTTTCCAGGTCGGGCCGCAGGTACTCGGTGCCGAAATAGCGTGCGATCTGCACCATGCCCTTGGGCGCTTCCTGGCACATGGCGGCCAGCTTGGCGGGTGCGATGATGCCGTGGCGCACGCCGTGCTGCAGGGCCTTCTCGAAGAAGGGCCGCTCGTCGAACAGAGCGACTGGCTGGGGGGCGATATGCGAGGGCGTGGACATCGTGGATTCAGGCGCTGTGGATGGGGCCGTCAGATCGCCGACTCTTCCTCGTCGTCGCGCGCCGCCGGTGTGCCGTGGCCGCGGTCGGTGTCGCGGGTCTCCACGCGCGTGTCTTCTTCATCAGTCTCTTCCTCGTTCCCCACGCCGAGGTTATGGGCGCGCGCCTGTGCACGCAAGACGAGCAAGGTCTCGGTGAACAGGTCGGGGCACTCGTAGCGCATGCGCCAGGCCAGCTCCATCCAGTCCTGGTCGGCGACCTCGTCCAGATGGACCCTGGGGTTGAGGTAGGCCGACGCCAGCAGCTCGGACTCCGACATCATCTCGCCGTCTTCTTCATCGGTGTCAAAGTTCCCGCTGCGGGCGAAGGATTCGATGCGCGCCCACTTCTCGGCGAAGTAGTTGGCCATGGCTTCGCTGCCGCCCTCCAGATCGCCCACGGCGGTCAAGAACGCCACTGGGTCCGCGTCCTCCCGGAAGACGATGGCGTTCACCATGCCGCGCAGGTGCGTGTGGGTGAGATCCTTGTAGCGCTTCTCGATGACGATGGCGTGCGCGAACTGCGCGGGGGTGACCAGCAGGCTCACAACCGACTCGCGGGACGGGTCGTACTCGCGCATCACTGCCAGGATGTCCTTGGGCTCCAACTGGTCCAGCACCACCATCAGCGCGCTGTCGCCCTCGGTGTCGGCCAGTTCGGTGAGGGCGGACTCGGCGCCGGCAATGTCGCCTGCGGCAATCAGGCTCTGGGTCTTCGTGATCAGGGTGAGGTGGTTCATTGCGGTGGGTGCTTTGCGCGCGGGGCAATTCAGTCTTTGCGGTCGAAGCCGTGCTCGGCCATCCAGTCAGCGCGGGCGTCCTCGCGGGTCTGGCCATCGGCGTCGTCCAGGTCGTCGGCCGACAGCGGATGGCGATCGTCCGTGTCGTGCTCGGCATCGGGGTTGTCCGCGTCTTCTTCGCTGTCGTCCTGGTCGCCTGTAAGGACTGGCGCATGCCGAGTGCTGCCCGCCATGTATTCCAAAGCGGCAGCCACGCTCAGGAAGTTGTCACCGGCGGCCTGCTCACGCAGCAATTGCACGGTGGCCTTGGCCCAGGGGGCGATGTCGATGCTTTCCCGCAGGCTCTCCCACGCGGTAAGGTCTCCGGACTCGCAGGTCAGCAACTGGTCCATAGCCGGCGTGGACGTGAAGTGGAAGGCCTTGTGCAGCAAGACCGCCACCATCTCGGGAGCGACTTCCAGCATGTTGACCAGGAACGCCATCTCGCTGCGCCGCTCGGCCAGCCGCCGGTCCAGCACGAACTGCCCATCGGAGTCGTGGCGCATGTCGTCGAGTTCTGCCAGGTAGGAGGAATGCAGATTGCGGAAGAAGGGGGATACGTGCATCGAGGCCTAGATGAGCCGGTGGAAATAGTCTGACCAGATCCCGCGCGCCGTTTCGATCGGATCGTCGAGAAGATTACGCTTGCGGTTGTTGTCGTAGGTCTCACGCTTGGCCTGGTCGCCGAGGATGTCATAGGCCTCCTGTACAACGCGGAAACGCGTGGCGGCATCCGGGGCAGAGCTGCGGTCCGGGTGGTGCCGGGCGGCTTGGCGGCGGTAGGCCTTCTTGATGTCCGCCAGGCTCGCGCTACTACTGACACCCAGGGCGAGATAGTGGTCTTGCATGCGGTGCCTTCGTGCGTTACGGGTGTCACGGCGAACCGCAAAAGGCGACGATTCTGCATGATCTTTGGTCAGAAGCCCGGTGCTGGGTGACACGGCATTGGCTTCGCCTTGATGCCAGGCCTTCTTTCAAGGTCCGATTGATGCCTTAGTCTCGCGGATGCGCTGCCGACGCTCGCTGGTCGTCGGCCTGATAAACCGCGGAGGTATTGCAGGCTGGGTTCGGAGCCCGGTGCAGCCCGTGAACTTAAAAAATCAGCCTCGAGGGCGATGAACGCCCTCTGGACCATCGCCATGGTTCGAATGAGAAGTGATGCCCGCACCCGCGACTACGTCGTCAGGCGCACCGAAGAGGGCTTGTTGAAAAAGGAAATCCATCGCTGCCTCAAGCGCTACATCGTTCGCGAGCTTTACCCGCTGATCCTTGCCGACTTGGCGGACTCCGTGCGCCCCGCTTGACATAGGAGCGTCAACGCCTTGGCCGAGACCATCAACGGACTCTACAAAGCCGAATTGATTCATCGCCGAGCATCGTGGAAGACCAAGGAGGCCGTGGAATTCGCGACGCTCGAATGGGTGTCCTGGTTCAACAATCAGCGGCTGCTCGAACCCATCGGGTACATCCCGCCTGCAGAAGCTGAGGCAAACTACTACCGGCAACTCGCCAGTCAAGCCACCACGGTGGCGGGCCTGACTTAAACCAATCAGCCTCCACGAATCCCGGGGCGATTCAAGGCGCCAAATGAATCTTCTTACTCAGGTCATTGACGCAATAAGCCGGATTCCCATTGCGGTGTGGGCGGCGCTAGGAACAGCGCTTGTCTCGTATGTCACGATGAAGGTCAGCAACGGCCACAGCGCGCGGCAACTCGCCTTGCAACTCAAGCATGACTCCGAAGAGAAGGCGACAGAAAGAAGGGCCGCACTCAGACGTGACGTTTATCTACCAGCTGCAGAGGCGACTGTGCACCTCAACGGCCGGATGGGCGTGCTGCCGCAGTTGGACTTTACAAGGCTCGATGCGCAACTTGAACTGGCCAATTTTTCGGCCGCAATGATCAAGCTGCAGTTGGTCGGTGAACCAGCTACCGCCGAGTTTGCAAGCGGAGTTCTGTCCGAGTACGGCGCGGCCTTCATGCGCTGCGTCCCGAAGGCTGGAAAAATCCAGTTGGAGCGAGCGCATGCGGCCACTCAAGATTCCCTACACAAAGATGCGCACTTGCAGGTAAAGCGAGTGCTCGCCGAGATGACGGCGTACAACGAATCAGGCGAGGTCGATCCGGACAAATTTCAACGATTACAGCGATCGTTCGATTTCTTCTCCAAGCAGGCGCAGAGCCATGCTGAAGCGCGGCAGGGTCATCAGAACACAGGGATCGCACTGCAGATGGCGTACCTACAGCATGTGGTCGCCACTATGAAGAGCTTGAACGACAAATTTCTCCCGCTCTTGGTTGCGGTACGGCACGAGCTGGGGTTCGGCGGAGAGCTAGCGCAGTTTCAGCAGATGCTTGAGCGACAAACCGCGCGGATGGAAGAGGCAGTGGCAAGACTACCCGGCGAAATGAAAGTGCTCAAAGCTGCAGGGCCTGCTGTTGAACGCGCTGCTGAGTAGGTGCTGAGTACCGTACAGCCAAAAAAATAGCCCACCCTATGAGGGGTGGGCTAAGTAGCTGCTAGGTATAGCAAATTCTTGGCTCCTCGACCTGGGCTCGAACCAGGGACCTACGGATTAACAGTCCGGCGCTCTACCAACTGAGCTATCGAGGAATACAGCCTCAGATTATAGCGTGGCTTTTTCGGGCTTCCTGGCTGGGGCTCACGCTTCGTCGCATTACAGCGACGCGGTGAACGCGAGCCTCAGCGTACGGGGTGCGCCGGGGAACAGGTAGACGTGGCCGAACTGGTAGGGGGACTCTTTCCAGTAGCTGCGGTCGGCCAGGTTTTCGACGCCTACGGTCCAGCTCGTGTTCACGTTGTTGAGCTTGGTGTCGTAGCGCAGCGCGGCGTCGAAGCGGGTCCACGACGGCAGCTGGATCGATCCGTCGGGCAGCACGTTGCGTCGGCCTTCGTGCGACATCAGCAGTTGCGTGCTCAGGCCAGGCACGGCGGCGAACTGGTAACCGACCAGCGCGCGCACTACCTGGTTGGGCACGTTGGTCGGATGCTGTCCGTTGGCGGCAGGGTCTAACGTGCTGTCGCGACGCTTGGCGTCGATCAGGGTCACGCCCCCGCCAAAGCGCCACGGTCCTGTTGTCCATTGCGCATTGGCTTCGAGTCCGCGGTGCACGGCGCGGCCGTCGTATTGACCGTTGCACAACGCGCCGCTGGCGTCGCAGCTGTCGAGGTTGGTCATCGGCCGCGAGATGTCGAAGTACGCCACTTGCCAATTGAGGGCACCGTCCGCCACGTTGCCGCCGCCCTTCAGGCCGATCTCCCACTGCTTGGAGGTGAGGGCGGGCAAGGCTTCGCCGGCATTGCTGTACTGCGACGCCCTGTTCGGCACGATCTCCGATTCGACGCCTTTGCCCCAGCTCACATAGCCGAGCAAGCCGGGCTGAAACGCGTAGCTGGCCGCGACCCACGGGGTGGTGATGTTCTGGCTGTACTGCGTCGGGTCGGAGCCGTCGGTGCGCACGCTGCCGCGACTGAGGTGCGTGTAGCGCACGCCGAGCCATGTCGTGAACTTGTCGTTCCAATGGATGGCGTCTTGCACCGTGTACTCGGTCGAGCGCTCGTCGCGATTGGTGTTGGGGATGTCCATCGTCGGGTCGGCCGGCACCACCGCCGTACCGAAGATGTTGCCGGTGCCGACGTAGTTGTAGGCCTGGTCTTCAAACCGGTTGCGCACGCGGCTCTGCAAGATGCCGAAGCCGAGCTCGTGCTTCACGCTGCCGGTCATCACGTTGCCCTTCAGGTTGACTTGGCCGGCGGTCATTCGACGTCGTTCGTTTTCGCTCCTGAAGTCGTAGAAGTCGAAGGTACCGTCGGAGCAGTAGCGGTCGTAGTTGCCTTCGGCGCTGCAGCCGAAAGCGTAGGCCAGGCGGTCGTCGGTCTTGAGGCGCTGCTGGCCGATCTGCGCACTCCAGCGCCAGTCGGCGTTGATGGCCTGCGTGAAGCGAAGGCTGCCGGTCAGCGCATTGAATACCGAGGGTTGGGACCACGGCTGGTTGTTGAGGTTGAGGCGCGGATTCGGCACCGAAGGCAACACGTTGCCGAGCAGGCTGTAGCCGTTCTGGCTCGGCTGCGCCTTGTGGCTGTATTCGATCTCCGCTTCGAACAACGAGTCCGGCGTGATGCGCCAATCCGCCGCGAGCGAAAAGAGGTTGCGGTTGCCGTCCAGGTTGTGCGTGAGCGGCTTCAGGTTTTCGTTGACGGCATTGAGCCGGTAGCCGAACTGCTTGTCGTCGCCAAAGCGGCCGCCGAGGTCGACCGCGCCCAGCACGCTGCCGCGGCTCGTCGTTTCGATGCGCACTTCGCGCAGGTCTTGCGATGTCGGCCGCTTGACGACGTAGTTGACCAGCCCGCCGGGGGCGCTGGTGCCGGCCTGGATGCCGCTGGTGCCGTGCAGGATCTCGACGCGCTCCTTGTTGTCGAGCGGAATCGACGTTTCGGCGCTGATGGGCAAGCCCTCGCGCCGGTAGTTGAAGCGGTTGTCCAGCACAAAGCCGCGCACCGTCAGATAGTCCCAGTAGCCGGCCGCGTTGTAGGCATCTGTCACCGACGAATCGAACTTGGTGAGGTCGGCCAGTCGGCGTGCGCCACTGTCCTGGATCTGCTTGCTGCCGATAACAGTTGCGGTGATGGGCAACTCGCGCAAAGGCACGTCGCCGAATCCGCTGATGTCCGCTTGCACCGGTGCGGTCTGGTCGTTCACGGTGATGGCGGGCAGCGTGGTTTGCGCCTGGCCGCTCGCGGCCGCCATCAGGAACAAAGTGGCCAACGCCTGGGGAACAGGCGCGGTGCGCCATCGGGGGCCAGACTTCTTCTGGGCGGAACTGCGGGGTGCCATGACGTTCTTCCGACGTGATGGCAGGTCGGCTTGCGGAGCTTTCTGCAGACTGAGAGAAGTGCTGCGGCTCTGAACATGCTTCCCTGCGCGAGGATTACCTCAATCAGGTTCAAAGGGACTTTCTCAGTCTCGGCGCAGAAAAGAACTGCGCGTCAACACCCCTAGCGGCCTTGCGCCGGAACGCGAGGTGACCGAATTCTAGCGACAGAAAAGCAAGGGCGAGTCGTGTTGCGACCCGCAACCCCGATCAGAGTTCGACGAGTGTCTTGAAGCCGCCCCAGATCATGCGTTTGCCGTCGAACGGCATCGCCTTCGGGTCCATCATGTCAGCCAGTCTCGGGTCTTTCATGACCTTGGCGTTGACGACGTCGCGCTGCTTGCGCGAGCTGAAAACGATCCACGAGAAGACGACCGTTTCATCGTCTTTCAGCTTCACGCTCTGCGGGAACGACGTGAGCTTGCCGGGCTTCACATCGTCGGCGGCGCACTCGATGTACTCGAGCGCGCCATGCTCTTTCCATATCTTGCCGGCCTTGCGCGCGAGGCGCCGGTAGGCATCCAGTTTGACGGTCGGAACCGGAACGACGAATCCATCGACATAGCGAGCCATGGCAGAACTTTCTGAACGAGGGTTGAGAGGGGAACTTGAAGAGGTAGTGGAGGGGCGCCGTCATGAGGACGGGGTGGTCGACGAGGACGGCGATGCCGCCGCCGACGGCGAGGCCGTGCGCAGCCACGCCGCGCCGATCACACCGGCCGCCGCCGCGAACAACGCGCCGACCGTAAATGCCTGTCGATAGCCCGCATTGACGACCCACACCAACGACGTCTCGGAGAACTTGAGATCGGCGCGGATCGAAGGCAGCGCGACATTAACGATGGTCGTGTCGAGCACGATCATCAGCACGCCGAGGCACAGAACCATCAGCGTGAGCCAGCGCTTGCGCGAGTCGAGCGAACTGCCAAAGCGGGGAATGCCGCTCATGTTTCAGGTCGGCGATGTCGGATTGGACAAGCCGGCGTTGACCATCCACGGCGTTCCGAAGCGATCGACCGTCATGCCGAATGCTTCGGCCCAGAAGGTCTTGCCAAAGGGCATGCGCACCTGTCCGCCCTCTGCCAGCGCATCGAACACGCGCTTTCCTTCGGCGACATCCGGGTAGGTGAGGGTGACGGTAAAGCCCTTCATGCCGTCGTATGGCATGCCGGAACCGTTGTCCGATGCCATCAGCACCTGGCCGTCGACCACGAGTCGCGCATGCATGATTCGCTCGGCAGTACCGGGCGGGAATTTGGTGGCGTCGAAGTCGGGCATTTCGGCGTGCGTCACCATCATTTCGAGCTTGCCGCGAAGCGCCTTCTCGTAGAAGCGCATGGCTTCGGCGCAGTTACTTTCGAAGAAGATGTAGGGCTGGATATTCATGGCGATGCTCCTTGGGTTAAGGAAAAAAGATCCGGGGAAATGTTGACGTTGCAGGTGACGGCGAAGCGTGTTGTGTTTCTTCGAATCTGATTTTGTGTACGCCGTACACAATAGAATAACAAAGAGAATGGACGCTGTCCACATGGAGAAAGCAATGCGTCCCCGCGAACACCTGGTGCCGCCCGACCCGATCGTCGTTTCCGCGCCGGCGCGCAGCACCTATCGGCATGGCGATCTGTACCGTGCCTTGCTCGACGCCGGCATCGAGCTCGCTCGTGCTGGCGGCCCCGACGCTGTGGTCTTGCGTGAAGCGACCCGGCGCGCTGGCGTGGTCCCCAACGCCGCATATCGGCACTTTGCGAGTCGTCAGGAGTTGCTGCAGGCCGTCCGCGCTGCGGCAGTCTCCGCAGTAGCGGTTGCCATGGAGGCTGAACTCGACAAGGTGCCGCGAAGGCTGAAGGGCGCCGCCGCGGCACGCGCCGCCTTGCGGGCAGTGGGCACCGGATACATGCGGTTTGCGCTGGCGGAAACAGGCCTGTTCCGGATGGCTTTCGTTGCGCCGGACAAGATCGACATCACGCATGAAAAGGAAAAGGCCGGCAACACCGGGCTCGATCCTTTTCAGCTGCTTGCCGCAGCGCTTGACCAGATGGTCGAAGCCGGCGTGTTAGCTCCCGAGCGCCGGCCGGGTGCTGAGTTTCTGGCTTGGGGTGCCGTTCACGGGTTGGCGATGCTCACCATCGACGGCCCGCTGCGAGGGATACCGGCGGTGCAGGCAGAAGCCATGGGCCAGCGGCTGCTCGACATGGTGGAAAAGGGAATCTAGCGGTAGTGGCTGACCCTAAGGCCCGCCTTCGCAGTACCCATTTCTCGTAGGGCCCTTTTCGTGGAGACGCACTCCATGCACCGGTTCAGCGCGGGTGATCGACACCCAGCAGGGTGTGCAAACGCGTGCTGGTCGTCGTGTACTGCAGCGGGATCGACTTGCCCGGAAACACGATTTCGGCTGCGCCCCAGGCCGCCAGTGTCGCCTCGTGAAACCCGCAGACGATGAGCTTCTTCTTGCCTGGATAGGTGTTGATGTCGCCGACAGCGAACACGCCGCGTTCGCGGGTTTCGAACTTTGCCGTATCGACCGGCACTTGCTTGCGTTCGAGCGCCAGTCCCCAATCGGCAATGGGCCCGAGGCGCGGCGAAATGCCGAGGCAGGCGATGAGCGCATCGAGTGGCAGATCGACTGTTTGCGCGTCGGGTGTCGTGATCTGCAGACGGCGCTCGTCGAACGCAGTCGGTTGACCGACGCTGAAGCCGAGCTTGCCATCGGCTACCAGCATGCGAAAGCGGGCGACGGTGGCTTCTTCGGCCTGAAACCCGTCGCGGCGATGCAGCAGCATCACGCGCTGTGCGATGTCGATCAGCCGAATGGCGGTGTCGAGCGCAACGTCGTCACCACCGTTCACCACCACCGTCTTGCCGGCAAAGCCAGTCAGTGATTCGGGGTGATAGAAAAGCCGTGTGCCTTCGAATTGCGCGATGCCGTCGATGGCGATGCGCTTCGGCACAAAGGCGCCGACACCGCCTGCAACGAACACGGTTTTCGCCAGAAATGCGGTGCCGTTGGAGGTGCTCAAAAGGAAGCGGTTGTCCGCCTGACGTTCTAGCGTCGCTACCTGCTCGCCGAAGTGAAACTCCGGCTTGAACGGTGCGACCTGCTGCAACATCGACTGCGCAAGTTGACGACCGCTGGTAACTGGCGTGCCCGGAATGTCGTAGAGCGGCTTGTCTGCATACAGGGCCACGCATTGCCCACCCGCAGCAGGCAGCGCATCGACGATGTGGCAGGAGATTTCGAGCAGGCCAAGTTGGAAGGCCTGAAACAGCCCGACCGGGCCGGCGCCGATGATGAGGGCGTCGGTCTCGATCGGCGTGCCGAGAGTGGTCAGCGCACCAGCTCCCCGATCTTGTCGGTCTTGTCTTTCCAGTCGTCGGCGTCGGCCGGCGGCGGCTTGCGCTTGGTGATGCTCTTCCAGCCGTCGGCCAGTGCCAGCTCGGCATTGAGCTTGATGAAAGCCAGCTGGTCTGCCGGCAGGTCTTCTTCAGCGTAGATCGCGTTGACGGGGCACTCGGGAATGCACACCGCGCAATCGATGCACTCGTCCGGATCGATCACCAGCATATTGGGACCCTCACGGAAGCAGTCGACGGGACACACGTCCACGCAGTCGGTGTATTTGCAGCGGATGCACGATTCGGAGACGACGTGTGTCATGTTCTTTTGAGAGGCAAAGCGATCGGGGAAACCCTGAATTTTAACTGGCGGGTTGCACCAGCACTGCAGCCGAGGTCTTGTTGGTGGCGGTGTCGACCAGCACCAGCGAGCCGAGGGCGCGCGATTGCGAAAACGGCAGCACAGCGAGCGGCTGTTGCAACGCCAGCACGATGTCGCCGATGGCGTTGGCTTCCAACTGCGCAGTCGGCTCGGATTCGAGCGTCGTGATGTTCACTCGGTCGATGATGCGAGCGACCTTGGCCTTGACCCAGCGATGCCCTTGCAGCGCCCAGTAGATGCGGCCGGCCACAAGCGGTTCATCGTCGAGCCAGGCGACGGTGGCGGTGATTTCCCGCACCGGCTCGAAGGCGTCGGGCGCCAGCAGCCAGTCGCCGCGCGACACATCGAGTTCGCGATCCAACACGATGCCGGCGCTGTGGCCCGCATGCACGGTCTTCGGCTGACGCGTATGGCTCAGCACCTGCGCAACGGTCGCGGTCTGGTTGCTCGGCAGCAAGGTCACGCGCTGGCCGGGCTCGACGTGGCCGCTGGCGACCCGGCCCCAGAAGATGCGGCGGCCTTGCGAGGTGTCGGCCGATGACGAGAACTTTTCGACCCACTGCACCGGAAAGGCAAACGGCACGGCTTCGTCTTGCGCGGTCACCGGCAGTTGCTCCAGCAGTTCGAGCAGGGTCGGACCGCTGTAGCCGCACCAGTCGGCGCGCTCGGTGCAATGCGTCGCGACGTTCCAGCCCTTCAGCGCGGAGATCGGCACGATGGCCGCGACCGCCACACCGGCCGCTTCGGCAAAGCCGTTGATCGCCGACGAGATACGCTCAAAGGCGAGATCGGCATCGTCCATCGCGTCAAGCTTGTTGACCGCGAAGACGATCGACTGCACGCGCAGCAGGTTGCACAGCAGCGTATGCCGGCGGGTTTGCGGCAGCAGGTCCTGCTGGACCACTTCACCGTCGAGCACTTCGCCGGCCCATCCCAGCTTGGTCGCATCGACCAGCACCACGGCGGCGTCGGCGGCCGAAGCGGCGGTAACCATGTTGCGGGTGTATTGCTCGTGTCCGGGCGCGTCGCCGATGATGAACTTTCGCTTGGCAGTCGAGAAATATCGGTAGGCCACGTCGATCGTGATGCCTTGCTCGCGCTCGGCCGACAAGCCATCGGTCAGCAACGCAAGGTCGGTTTCACCACCGCGCTGCACGCCTGCCAGCTGGTCTTGCAGCACGGTCTTGCTGTCGACCAGCAACCGGCCGATGAGCGTGCTCTTGCCGTCGTCGACGCTGCCGCAGGTAATGAAGCGCAAAGCCGTACCGGTGTCGCCCGCGTGGTTCAGGACTTCGGTCAAGTCAGGTGCGAGGGTCGTTGCGTTCATCAAAAGTACCCATCTTTCTTGCGCTTTTCCATGGAAGCCTCGGACGTCATGTCGTCCATTCGCGTGGCGCCGCGCTCGCTGACATTCACCGTCAGCGTTTCGATGACGACATCACCCGCATCGGCTGCCAGGCTGGCGACCGGGCAGGTGGTCGTGATGTCGCCCACGGTGCGAAAGCGCACGTCGCGGACTTCGACTTGCTCGCCGGCGCGCGGCGGCGTGAGTTCGGTCACCGGCACCAGCAGGCCGCGGCGCTCGACCACTTCACGCTTGTGCGTGTAGTAGATCGAAGGCAACTCGACGTTCTCGCGCTCGATGTATTGCCAGACGTCGAGCTCGGTCCAGTTGGAAATCGGAAAGACTCGAAAGTGTTCGCCGGGTGCGTGCCGCGTGTTGAAAAGCGTCCACAACTCCGGGCGTTGATCCTTCGGCTGCCACTGCCCGAACGAGTCCCGGTGCGAAAAGATGCGCTCCTTGGCGCGCGCCTTTTCTTCGTCGCGCCGGGCACCGCCGATGAGCGCGTCGAAGCGGAACTCTTCGATGGCTTCGAGCAGCGTGACCGACTGGTGCGCGTTGCGCGACTCGCCCGCATGCGCCAGACGCACGGTGCCGCGCGCCATCGAATCTTCGACGCTGCGCACGATCAACTCCGCTCCTAGCTCATTCGCACGGTGATCACGAAAGGCCGTCACTTCAGGGAAGTTGTGGCCGGTGTCGATCATCAGCAGCGGATAAGGAATGCGCCCCGAGCCGAACGCCTTTTCGGCGCACTTCAACAGCACCAGCGAATCCTTGCCGCCTGAAAACAGGAGGGTGGGACGCTCGAAGGCGCCGGCGACTTCACGCAGGATAAAGATCGTCTCTTCTTCGAGCGCATCGAGTTGGGTGTTGGAAAGGCGCGCGGGAGAGTGCATGTCGGGGAGCAGCAGATCGGCTTCGGTACGGGCGTTCATCGGGAGGGGCTGTTCAAGGTTGCGACGTCAATGCGCGAGGTGCAGACCACACTCGCGGTTGTCTTCGCCCTTGGTCGGGTCCACGTAGTCGAAGTTGTTGGGCAGGCCATGCGCCTCGCAGTATTCGTACAGGTCTTTCGACGACCAGTGAAGCAGCGGCGCGAGCTTGATCAAGCCATCCGGATTGAGACTGACCGGGTCCATTTGTGCACGCACGGCGGTGTCGGTGGCACGCAGTGCGGTGAACCAGACCTTCGGTGCGGTCTCGCGCAGCGCACGCGCGAAGGGCTCCAGCTTCACCTCTTGCGTGAACGCGGCATGGCGCGGGTCGTCCAGCGCGGGCATCGGGCCGTCCACTGCTTCGCGATGCGCACGCGAACGGCGCGGCAGGTAGATGTGCAGATTGAGCCCCAGCTGCTTTGTCACTTCATCGGCAAATCGGTAGGTGGCCTCGGTGTTGTAGCCGTTGTCCATCCAGATCACCGGCACGTCGGGCTTCGCGCGCGTGACCATGTGCAGGATCACAGCTTCGAAGGGGCGGAAATTGGTGGTGACGATCGCGGGCTGGCCCAGGCCGATCGCCCAGTCCACGAGGCCCTGGGCATTGCGGCCGAGTTCGGCGTTGACGTGCTGGAGGTCGAGGTCGGTGTTCATGTCGCGAAATGCGGCGCGGTGTGTATTGCGTCGCCCTGATAGAAGCCTGAGAAACGTTCGAACTGGCGTTGCGCCGCCGAGGCGTCCACGCCTTCTTTCAATACCGCGCTGCTGAAGCCGGTGCGCTCCATTTGCACCAGCTGGTCGATCAGCACGTCGCCGGTGGCGCGGATGTCGCCCTTGAAGCCGAGACGGCGGCGCAGCAAAAAGGCCTGGCTATACGCACGTCCGTCGGTGAACTTGGGGAAGTTGAGATCGATGCGCTCGACGTCGGCCAGGCACACCTCGATCGCGAGCGGATCGGCATCGTTGGCGAGTTGCATGACCTTGGGGTCGCCGTCGTCGACATGGTCTTCGTTGGCGACGAGCTGCAATGTGTACTTCGTTTGGCTGGAGGCGGTCATGCCGTGGCCTCCACCCTGAAGCGCGCACCGTTGGCCGACGCCTTGAACGGGTCGTGCCCGACTCGGCGCAGCGTGTCGATGAAAGTCTCGCCCGCATTGCGCGTGTCGCGGTAGGTGCCGAGCACCGCTTCGATCACCTCCGGCACCTCGGCTGCGGAGAAGGAAGGGCCAACCGCCTTGCCGGCCTGCGGCGTGCCGCTCAGCGCGGAGCCGTCGGAGCCGCCGAGCGAGACCTGGTACCACTCCTTGCCATCCTTGTCGACGCCCAGGATGCCGATGTGGCCGCTGTGGTGGTGGCCGCAGGAGTTGATGCAGCCGCTGATGTGCAGATCGATTTCGCCGAGGTCGTCGAGCTCGTCGAGGTCTTGATAACGCTCGGTGATGGCTTCGGCGATCGGGATCGAGCGCGCATTGGCCAGCGCGCAAAAGTCGCCGCCGGGGCAGGCGATCATGTCGGTGAGCAGGCGCACGTTGGCGCTGGCAAAGCCGGCTTCGCGTGCGTTCAGCCACAGCGCGTGCAGGTCTTCTGCATGTACCCAAGGCAGCACGACGTTCTGGTCGTGCGTGACGCGTGCTTCGCCGGCCGAGAAGCGGTCCGACAGCTGCGCGATGGTGTCGAGCTGGTCGGCATCCGCATCGCCCGGCGCCTGGTGCAGGCGCTTGAAAGACAGCGTGACTGCGCGCAGGGCAGGGTTCTTGTGCGGCGCCACGTTACGTGCCAGCCAGCGTGCGAACTGCACGTCGTCGGCCGCGTGCTTTTGCAGGTCGATGGCGGTCTGCTCGGCGCTCTGCAGCACTCGCGTGGCCAACGTCGGCGGGACGAAGGTGGCGGACACGCGGTCGTATTCGGCCTGCGTGATGGTGTGCGGCGCACCGTCATGCTCGACGATTTGCTTGTACTCGGCCTCGACATCGTCGATGTAGCGCTGGCCTTCGGCCTTCACCAGGATCTTGATGCGTGCCTTGTAGATGTTGTCGCGCCGGCCGTAGCGGTTGTAGACCCGAACCACCGCTTCGAGGTAATTCATGATCTGGTCCCACGGCAGGAACTGGCGCAGTACGGTGCCGATGATCGGGGTGCGGCCCATGCCGCCGCCGACCTGAACGCGAAAGCCCAGTTCGTCGGCATCATTCTTCACCAGATGCAGGCCCACGTCGTGCCAGCCGGTGGCGGCGCGGTCTTCGGTGGCACCGGTGATGGCGATCTTGAACTTGCGCGGCAAAAAGGCGAACTCGGGGTGCAGCGTGCTCCACTGCCGCATGATTTCAGCGAAAGGGCGCGGATCGGCGATTTCGTCGATGGCGATGCCGGCGCGCTCGTCGCTGGTGATGTTGCGAATGCAGTTTCCGCTGGTCTGGATGCCGTGCATGTCGACCGACGCCAGGAGGTCCATCACATCGGCGCTCTTGGCCAGAGGAATCCAGTTGTACTGAACGTTCTGGCGCGTCGAAAAGTGCGCATAGTGCGTCGGCAGTTTCAACGTGCCGAGCTTGCCTTGCGTCTTGAGTGCCGTCTTGTAGACCTCGGCCTCCGGCTCGTCGTATTCGCGCGCGATGCGCGCCAGTACGCGAATTTGCCTGCTCGACAGTTCGCCGTAAGGCACGGCTACGCGGAGCATCGGCGCATAGCGTTGCACATACCAGCCGTTTTGCAGGCGCAGCGGCTTGAACTCGTCTTCGGAGAGTTTGCCGCCTTGCCAGCGTTCCAGCTGGTCGCGGAATTGCGCTGCACGCAGGTGCACGAACTGACGGTCGAATTCTGTGTATTGGTACATCGTGATAAACGTTCTGGGGGCGATCGTGGTGCCACGGTCCGCTGTAACCAGGGAGCCCGGACTTTAAAAGCACGCCTTATCTAAGCAAACTATTTTTTGGTTCGCGCCTTATGCGGATAAGCATATTCTTCAACGCCCATGCGGGTTGCCGGGCGATTCGGGGCGCGCTCCGGATAAGAGCGACGTGCTGCGGAGAGACTCGGGTGAGGAATCGCGGCGCGCATTGGCACCGGATATTAGCGAGGGCGCGGCGAGGGTGCGGCGAGGCGGCGTCGAGCGGATGTCGACGGCGATCGCTGACTGTCGTCAGCGTCTGTCGCTGGACATGGATCGGCGATCGATCGGACAGCGCGCAAAAGGGCCTGTCCGGTCGACTGCCCGATCGAGTCCGATCAAGGCAAGGTGCGGTCTGCGGCGCACCGGCAATTCACTGAAGCGAGGTCGGCGCGAAGTCGATGCGGGGCTGTTCGAAGTCGAGCACGGGTGGCAGCGGGCGGCGGTCGAGCACGCGGGAACTCAAGCGGCGCTGCAACGCGGTGGTGCCCGCCATCAGTGCCAGGCCGTGGCTCGGCAGCGGGCCTTCGGCGGCAGCGACCGCACGACAGGCTGCACCGTCCTGGCGCTGCAGGATCCAGTAGTAGTGGCCAGGAATGGGTTCGTCGACGATCAGGGCTACTCGGTCGGTGTTCACGTCTTGGTCCTTTCGGGGGCGTTCAGGAAGAACATCGGTTTTAGTTCTGCCGTCCGAAGGGGACAAGCGCATTAGTTCACATTTAGTAACTATTGCAATATTTGGAGAGGATTGCATGTGTGGCGCTCAATGAAAAAGAGGCCGAAAGGCCTCTTTTTTTCGCTATCGCTTCAAGCGACGTTCATGGGGGGCAAGTGCCGCCGGGCGAAGCCGCAATCGCACCCCGCAGTTGCCCCACGCTCGGGTTGGTGTCGTCGTTCGCGTTCAGCGTATTGCGTGTGTAGGTGCAGCCATACGCCGGTGCGGCGACAGTTGCCGCGGTCACCACATCGTCGCCGCCTGGCTTCACGCCGTCACGTTCCCACTTGATCATTGCGTCGAAGGTTTCGGCCATTTCCGCAGTGGTGAAGTCGCAATGCGAAGCGCCGCGAACCGCGCGCTGTACCAGCCATGTGCTGTTGCCGTTGGCCGCCACGCGCTGCTGGTAGATCTGCTCCATGCTGAAAGGCACGTAGAAATCGCCGAGCGTGTGGAGCGTGACCACTGGAATCTTGAACTGCCCGTTGGTCTTCGGAATCCAGCGCAGGCCGTCGGTGCGAAGCCGGTTGGCGTCGACCGCCGCGGTCAGCTTGAGTGCCGAAGCGTTGAGCGTTGTCGAGCCTGCCGCGTCGCCATCGATCGTGTAGGTCAAACGGTTGGTGTCGATCACGCTCTTGTTCAGGATGCCGTTGATGGTGCCGTCGCCGCCAAAGACGCCGATGACGATCGGGAAGGTACCGCCGTAGGCGAAGCCCACCGCAGCGATCGGACGCTCGCCACCGGTCAGGTTTTTCACCACGCTCTGGTACTTGACGCCGACACCCGCGGTTGCGGTCACCGGAGCGGCTGGGAAGCTGGCAGTGAACAGCGTTCCAACCACCTGCGGAGAAATGTCGGTCCAGTTGAGGAACGGATATTTCGGCAGGCTCGCTTCGACCTGCGCAGTTACCTGCGCGCCGGCAAAGTAGTCGAACAACTCGGTGTCGCCCAGCACGCCGCACATCGGCGCGGCGCCGTTGTACTTGACCTTGTTGTTTTCGGTTGCATAGGCCTCGTCTTCAATGGCTGCCGCAGTGATATGGCCGCCCATCGACACGCCCGTGATGTAGATCTTGCTCGGCGCGGCCAGCGTGCGATTGTTGGCCGCAGCGATCTTGTTGAACCCGAGCGCCAAGGCGTTGGTGTCTTCGATGCCGGCGCGCACGTCGTAGAAGTTCTTGCTGTAGCTCGACGCGGCCCAGGCGTATCCGTTCTGGATCAGGTAGCGCCGGATGCCCGGATTGTCGACAGTCAGTTGATTGCCTTGACCGCGGTAGCCATGCGCATACATGACCAGCTTGCCATTCCAGTTGGCCGGCACTTCGACGCGATAGAGCGCACCGCCGAGCACGCCTTGCCAGCGGCTGGTCGTCGTGTTGACGACCGTATCGGACGGGTCCACCACGAGCGCAGCAAAGGTCGTTGCGGCTGCATCGGCGGGCGAGGGCGCAAACGAAGTGCGGCTATCTTGCAGGCGCTTCTCCTCGGGGGCCGGTGCAGGGGCAGGTGCGGGCGCAGGGGCCGGTGCGGGTGCAGGCGTTGGCGCTGCTGCAATGGGAAGGGGACCGTTGTAACCACCACCGCCGCCGCCGCCGCAAGCGGCAAGGGACAGCGTTGCAATGACGAGAAGCGGGATGCGCTTTTTGCTCATGAATGTCTCCGTACTTTGTGTTGTTGTGCCGTTCGGCGGGGTGAGCGTATGGCGCACCAAAATCAACGGAGCAGGGACTTTCCCTGAGGTGGTATCGCGCGCGCGACAACGCGGCGGAGTCGGCCTTTCGTCCTACGAAACTTTTATCGAACCCTTACGTGGTGTGCCTGAAAAATCAGTGCCGGCGGCGCGTCACGACGACCGTCGCGGTCATGCCTTCGTACGAGTCGGGTGCGCCGAACCAACTGCCGGCAATGGGCGCAGCTTGGGACGGATCGCGCGCCACTCCAACTCGGATCAACTGCGCGCTGCCCATCAGATTGTTGGTCGGGTCGTAGGCGACCCAGCCCGCGCCCGGAAGGTACGCGTGAAGCCATGCGTGTGTAGAGCCGGCTCCGGTGGTGGCGCTGACGCTGCCGGCCGCCGGACCTGCTGCCGCCGCCTCGATGGCGCGCGAATCGAGCGCTGCGTCGTACAGATAGCCCGACACGAAACGCGTCGCCACGCCCAGCCGCCGTGCCGCCTCCATCATCAACAGCGCGTAGTCGCGGCAACTGCCGCTGCCGAGCTGGAGTGTTTCGAGCGGCGTCTGCGTGCCTTCTTCATCGCGCGCTGCATAGGTCAGGCTCTTGCCGATGTGCGCGTTCATGCGCGCCAGCACATCGCGCGTGCTGTTGGGTGCGTCGGTCTGCAAAAACTGGTGCGCCCAGCGAATCAGCTCGCCTTGCGGGTCGTCATGGTGCGGACGCAGGTAATGCTCGAGGTCGAGCCGGTCTTGGACCGAATAGGCAAAGGGCAGGAACTCCGCCGCCGGGTGCAGCACCAGCTGGTCGAGCAGCGACGGCACCTGTTCGATGGTGAACGAGCAGACGATCTTTAGTTCGGTCGCCTCTCCCAGCGGCTGCACCAGCGCAACCGAGTTGGAATGCGGGTCTTGAATCAGCCGGATGTTGGCGCCGAGGCTGACCTTGAGGTCGGTCGCCAACACACGCAGATCGTGGCTGTCGCGGGGGCGGAACATGATCCGGTGCAAGCCGAAGGTGACCGGCTTGTTGTAACGGTAAGTGGTGGTGTGGGTGATGTCGTAGCGAAGGGCCATCCCGCATTCTCACGCCACACCTTCAGTCTTTGACCGGCTTGGCGAGGCGCCGTGTGTCGAGCGCCCTTGCCAGCGTCGCCGGCAAAGGAAGTGGCTCGCCGTGCCAGTGGGCTGCGAGGAGTTCGGCGCAGAGGGCGGAGAAGGTGAGGCCGCGCGAGCCCATCGCGGTGCTGACCCAGACGCCGGGCCAGCCTGCTTCATCGAGCGGGCCGACCAGCGGGCGGCGGTCGGACGAGGCGCAACGGATGCCGACCCATGCGTTGGCTGCGGCGACGTCGAGTAATGCTGCGGCGCCTGGGTGAAGGCGCGTCAGCCGATCGCGGTTGCGTCCGGTGTCCGATGCGTGCGGTTCCAGATCGACACTGTCGCGATCGAAGGTGGCGCCGGCAAGCCAGAGCGAACCGGTTGCTTCGGCATCGGTTGCCGGCACGCGCGCGATCAGATGACCGTCGCCGTTGATTGGCATGTCCGGCAGATCGGCATCGTGTGGCGCGTGGCCCCATGCAACTTGGCCACGCACCGGTTGCAAAGGCAATGCAGGCGCGAGGGTGCGGCTGTCGATGCCGGCCGCGATGACTACGCGATCGGCCTCGACCAATACGTCGCCGCGCGCATCCACGAGGCGCCAGGACGCGGCGTGGCGCACGAGTCGCTCCACGCGCGTTTCATACCTCATGGTGATTGGAGGCTGGTTCAGCCACGCTTCGACCAGGCTCCTCGGGCGCACCCACGCAGCGCGCGCATGCCAGAGTGCCGGCGCATCCGCAGGGATGCCACTCAGCTGCAGGCGTTCGACATCGGCTGGCCATGACTCGTTCGGCCCTGCCGCTTGCCACGCGGCAGGCACCCTCACATCGCCATCCGAGCGTCTCTCGATCACGCCCGTGCCCCGCCAATCGACACCCGCTTCGAGCAAACGTTGCAACTCGATCCAGGTGGCGCGAATGCCCGCTCGGGTGAGGCGGGA
Source organism: Variovorax sp. GrIS 2.14 (assembly GCF_046115955.1). Classification (NCBI taxonomy): domain Bacteria; kingdom Pseudomonadati; phylum Pseudomonadota; class Betaproteobacteria; order Burkholderiales; family Comamonadaceae; genus Variovorax; species Variovorax sp. GrIS 2.14. Next base: position 80,567 of record NZ_JBJXIA010000009.1, on the reverse strand, counting down.
AAGCAGCGCATCGTCTGCCGACACGTGGGGTGCGAGCAGCCCGACCGGCAAGCCGGACGCGCCGGCCGCAGAACCACCGCCCGCATCCAGCACGGTGACGCGCCAGCCACGCCGCGCAAGGCTGGCTGCCACAGCGGCACCCGCCAAGCCTGCGCCGATGACCGCGCAATGCCCCGGCAGCTCGACCCGTACCGGCAAGGGATCGCGTCGCCGCACGGTCCACGCTGGCGCGAACGTGCCCGCAAGGCAGTCCCGCTTCGGCGGCAGACCGATGCGTTTGCCGACCGTGAATCCGCACTGCGCCAGCGCATCGCGCACCGCCCGTGCGATCGTCCAGGTCGCGATGCCGGTGTCTTGCCGCGCGAACCGCGCCACCTGCTTGAGCGTGTCGGCCGACCACATCTCGGGATTGCGCTGCGGACTGAAGCCGTCGAGAAAGATGCTGTCGGCCTCGAAGCGCTGCGCCCGCAGCATCGGCTGGGCGTCGCCGACGCAGAGCGTGAGCGTGACCTTGCCGTCGTCGAACGTGAGCCGATGAAAGCCGGGCAGCAGGCCGTGCCACTGCGCTGCGAGCGCTTCGGCCATGCCGGCCAGTTCCGGGTATGCCGCTGCGGCGCGAACCAGATCGGCCGGCGCCACCGGGTGCGCCTCGATCGAGACGAAGTGCAGCAGATTCGGGCGATGCTCGTCTGCGCGCCACGCGTGCCACGTTGTCAGAAAGTTGAGACCCAGGCCAAAGCCGGTTTCGAGAATCAGCCATTGCGGCCGATTTGCCCAGGCTTGTGGCAAGCCGCAGCCGCCTAGAAACACATAGCGCGACTGCGCAAGCGCGCCGGTTTCGGTGTGATAGATGTCGTCGAAGCGCTCGCTGCGCGGAACGCCGTCGGCACGCCAGTCGACCGGTTCGGTCATGCGACGGGCGCGCCGGAGATTGCGGTCAGGCGGTGGGAGGGGTATAGCCCTGAACCACGTCGGCCCCATCGCCAAAGAAGTGCTTTTCCATCTGGCGCTTCAAGTATTCACGGGCACGTTGGTCGGCCAAATTGAGCCGGTTTTCGTTCACCAGCATGGTCTGCTGCTTGAGCCACGCCGCCCATGCCTCTTTGCTGACGCTCGCCCAGAGGCGCTTGCCGAGATCGCCCGGGTAAGGCGGAAAGTCGAGGCCTTCGGCTTCCTTGCCGAGCTTGACGCATTGGACCATTCTTGCCATTTGAGGTGCCTTCGGGGTGGTTGGGTCGCGCGGAGCGCCCTTAGTTGATTTCGTTATTTAGAACTGAGAACTCAGTCGTTCCAGTTTCTATATGCCGGTTCCAGAATCCGCAGCTTCACCGATATGCCTGTGAGCAGCACAACCATGAAATTTCGCCGCGACTTTATCAAGCTTTCCCTCGGCGCTGGCCTGGCCAGCGCGTTCACCCTCGCTGGCTTGACGGCATCGCCCGCCTTCGCGCAGGGCGCGGCACCGGTCACGCTGCTCAACGTGTCTTACGACCCGACCCGCGAGTTGTACGTCGACTACAACAAGGCTTTCGCTGCGTACTGGAAAACCAAGACCGGCCAGGACGTGACCATCAAGCAGTCGCACGGCGGCTCGGGCAAGCAGGCCAGATCGATCATCGACGGCATCGACGCCGACGTGGCTACGCTGGCGCTTGGCGGTGATATCGATGCACTCGTCACGCACGGCGGACTGGTCAAGGCCGACTGGCAAAAACGCCTGCCGCACAACTCGGCACCGTACACATCGACCATCGTGTTCCTCGTCAAGAAGGGCAACCCGAAAGGCCTGAAGGACTGGGACGACCTCACCAAGGCAGGCGTGCAGGTGATCACGCCCAACCCCAAGACATCGGGCGGCGCGCGCTGGAACTACCTCGCGGCATGGGAGTTCGCCAAGCGCAAATACGGCAGCGAGGCCAAGGCGCAAGAGTACGTCGCCAACCTCTACAAAAACGTCCCGGTGCTCGACACCGGCGCACGCGGTTCGACCATCACGTTCGTGCAGCGCGGCGTGGGCGACGTGCTGCTCGCCTGGGAAAACGAAGCCTTCCTCGCGTTGAAGGAATTCGGCCCCGAGAAGTTCGAGATCGTGGTGCCTTCGATCTCCATCCTGGCCGAGCCCAGCGTGACCGTGGTCGACAAGGTCGTCGACAAGAAGGGCACGCGCGCCGTCGCCGAGGAATACCTCAAGTACCTGTACTCCGACGAAGGCCAGGACGTGGCCGGCCGCAACTTCTATCGCCCGACATCGGAGAAGGCCAAGGCCAAGTACGACAAGCAGTTTCCCAAGCTGACTTTGGTGACCATCGACGATGCTTTCGGTGGTTGGGCCAAAGCTGACAAGGCGCACTTTGCCGACGGTGCGTCGTTCGATCAGATCTACACGGCTAAGCAAAAGTAGCCGAGCAGAAGCAAGCAGGCGCGGCAATCCCAGCCGCCTCTGCACCGATCCGTACAGATGTCTCGCAACGCCGCCCAAGCGCGGTGCGGGACTGCCTTTGCCTGAAAGAAACCGACCCATGACAACCACCGTTTCCATTCCGCGTCGCCGCCTGGTGCAGGGCGTGGCAGCCGCCATCGCGTTGCCGTCGTTCGCCGCACTCGCGCAAGCGCCGTCGCGCCAATTTCGCATCGGCAACCAGAAGGGCACGCTCAACATCCTGAAAGGCCGCGGCACGCTCGAAAAGCGGCTTGCGCCCTTGGGTGTTTCGGTCAAGTGGACCGAGTTCAATGCCGGCCCGGTGCAGCTCGAAGCGCTCAACATCGGCTCGATCGACTTCGGCGATGTCGGTGAGGCGCCGCCCATCTTCGCGCAGGCGGCAGGCGTACCGCTGGCCTACGTCGCTGCCACCGTGCCGCGGCCCGGTGCAGAGGCCGTGCTGGTGCCGAAGGGCTCGACCATCCGCACGGCCGCCGATCTCAAGGGCAAGAAGGTCGCGCTCAACAAGGGCTCGAACGTGCACTACTTCATCGTCAAGCTGGCCGAGAAGGCGGGCCTGAGTTACGCCGACCTCAACCTCGTCTTTCTGCCGCCGCCCGATGCGCGTGCCGCCTTCGAAAAAGGCTCTATCGATGCGTGGGTGATCTGGGACCCGTTCCTGGCCGCCGCACAACAGTCGCTCGACGCGCACATCCTGGCCGACGCGAGCGGCGTGGTGGGCAATCGCGGCTATTACTTTTCGTCGCTCGACTACGTCGCCAAGAACGCCGACGTGCTCGCCATTGCGACCGAAGAGCTCAACAAGATCGACGTGTGGGGCGCCGCGAACAAAGGCGAACTTGCCGCTGAACTGTCTGCGCTATGGGGCTTGCCGAAGCCGGTCGTCGATGTGTCGGTGGGCCGCGCGGCCTACGGCATCGGCCCGATCACCAAAGCCATCCTCGGCGAGCAGCAAAAGATCGCCGACACCTTTTTCGAGCTGAAGCTGATCCCCAAGAAGATCAACGTGCTCGAAGCCGCGTCGGCCAACCTCGCGTGAAGATGGAATCGATATGACGATGCAAATTTTCTGGTTCTTGCCGACCCATGGCGACAGCCGCTACCTCGGTACGGCCGAAGGCGCGCGGGCCGTCGACCTGGACTACCTGCAGCAAGTGGCCGGCGCGGCCGACAGCCTTGGCTACGAAGGCGTGTTGATCCCGACTGGCCGCTCGTGCGAAGACCCGTGGGTCATCGCTGCCAGCCTGATCGGCTCGACCAAACGCTTGAAGTTTCTCGTTGCCGTGCGCCCCGGTTTGCATCAGCCCAGCCTGGCCGCGCGCATGGCCGCGACCTTCGACCGGCTCTCCGGCGGGCGGGTGCTGGTCAACCTCGTGACGGGTGGCGACCAGTCCGAGCTCGAAGGCGACGGCGTGTACCTCGACCATGCCGCACGCTACGAACAGTCGGCCGAGTTCATTCGCATCTGGCGCGAGATCATCACCCGCAGCCACGACGGGCAGAGCTTCGACTACGAAGGCAAGCACTTGAGCGTGAAGGGCGCCAAGCTGCTGTTCCCGCCCACGCAGAAGCCGTATCCGCCAGTGTGGTTCGGTGGCTCGTCGGCGGCGGCGCACGAGCTCGCGGCCGAGCAGGTCGATACGTACCTCACATGGGGCGAGCCGCCTGCAGAGGTCGCAAAGAAGATCGCAGACGTTAGGGCCCGTGCGGCGCGCAAGGGTCGCACCGTCAAGTTCGGCATCCGGCTGCATGTAATCGTCCGCGAGACCGACGACGAAGCCTGGCGCGCGGCCGAGTCGCTCATCAGCCGCGTCGACGACGCGACCGTGATCAAGGCGCAAGCGGTGTTCGCCAAGATGGATTCCGAAGGCCAGCGCCGCATGGCCGCGTTGCATGCCGGCGGCGCGAAACGCACGCGTGCCGACCTGGAGATTTCGCCGAACCTGTGGGCCGGCGTCGGACTGGTGCGTGGTGGTGCGGGTACCGCCCTGGTGGGCGATGCGAAGACCGTGGCCGCGCGCATCGAGGAGTACGCGGCGCTCGGGCTCGACAACTTCATCCTGTCGGGCTATCCGCATCTGGAAGAGGCGTATCGCTTCGCGGAACTGGTGTTTCCTTTGTTGTCGCGTCGCGCTCAGACGCAGCTCGGGTCACGCCTTGCCGGTGGCTCGCTGACCGGACCGTTCGGCGAGGTGGTCGCCAATCTCGATGCGCCATCGCGTCTGCAATCGCAAAGCTAAAAATGTCGCACCCCCCAAGTCTTCGTGCACTGCGTGTCGCTTCGCCAACCCCCTTGCAGGGCGCAACACCAGCAGCCCGGGGAAGCCGGTTACGCGGTGTTCCCCGCATCTCCGAATTCGCCGGCGCCGTGGCACAACGACTGATTCCCTGGCTGGTGCCGGTCACTCTCATCGTGGTCTGGCAGATCGCCTCGTCGCTCGGCTGGTTGTCGACGCGCGTGCTGCCCGCGCCACTCGCCGTGCTGCAGGCTGCGTGGACGCTGGCCGCATCGGGCGAGTTGTGGACGCACGTCAAGGTGAGTGCCGGCCGCGCACTCGGTGGGCTCGCCATCGGCGGCAGCCTGGGCCTCGGGCTGGGCCTGCTCACCGGTTCGGTCAAGTTCTTCGAGACACTGCTCGACTCGACCATCCAGATGGTGCGCAACATCCCTGCGCTGGCATTGATCCCGCTCGTCATCCTGTGGTTCGGCATCGACGAGACGGCCAAGCTGTTCTTGATCTCGGTGTCGGTGTTCTTTCCGATCTACCTCAACACTTTTCACGGCATCCGCAACGTCGATCCGCAGTTGATCGAGATGGGCCGCACCTATGGCCTGACCCGCTGGCAGCTGTACCGCGAGGTGATCCTGCCGGGCGCGCTGTCGTCGATCCTGGTCGGCCTGCGCTTCTCGCTCGGCTTGATGTGGGTGATCCTGATCGTGGCCGAAACGATCTCGGCGCAGTCCGGCATCGGCTACCTCACGATGAATGCCCGCGAGTTCTTGCAGACCGACATCGTGCTGGTCGGCATCCTTCTTTATGCGCTGCTGGGCAAGGCTGCCGATTTGTTCGCGCGCGGGCTGGAAAGTTGGTGGCTGAGATGGCATCCGGGTTACCAAGCCAAGTGATCGAGCCACAAACCATGACTGCATCTTTTTCATTTACGCGCAGAAGCGCACTCGGCACGCTGGCAGCACTCGCTGCATCTGCATCTGCATCTGCATCGGCATTTGCGCAAACCACATCCGCCACGGTCCGCATCGGCTATCAAAAGTCGTCGACGTTGATCGTGGTGCTCAAGACCCAGGGCACGCTGGAGCGTCGGCTGGCGCCACTGGGTGTCAGGGTCAGCTGGCACGAGTTCACCAGTGGCTTGCCGCTGCTGGAAGCGCTCAATCTCGACAACCTCGATGTCAGCGCCGACGTAGCCGACACGGTGCCGGTGTTCGCGCAGGCGGCTGGCGCCAAGCTGACTTTCGTAGCGCAGGAGGCGCCGTCGCCGGCGGCGCAAGCCATCGTTGTCCGGGCCAATTCAGCGGTCAAGTCGGTGACCGATCTCAAGGGCAAGAAAGTTGGTTTCGCAAAAGCGGCCGGCGTGCATTACCTGCTGATCGCCGCGCTCGCCAAAGTCGGCCTGTCTTTCAAGGACATAGAGCCCGCCTACCTTACGCCGGCCGATGGCCGCGCCGCCTTCGAGAAGGGCGCGATCGACGCCTGGGTCGTGTGGGACCCGTTCCTCGCCGCCGCGCAGCAGCAGTCGTCCGTGCGGGTGATTGCCGATGGCACCGGCATCGCGTCTTACCAGCGCTACTACCTGGCCGCGACGCGCTTTGCAGACGCGCGGCCCGATGTGCTTGAAGTGCTGTACGTCGAGCTCGAAAAGGCCGGCAAATGGGTCAAGCAAAGCCCGAAAGAAGCGGCGGCCTTGCTGGCGCCCGTGTGGGGCATCGATGCCGCCATCGTCGAACGCGCGAATGGCCGTCGCAGCTATGCCGTGCGCCCCGTCGTGCCCGAGCTGCTGACGGAACAGCAACGCATCGCCGATGCGTTCTTCGCCGAAAAGCTGTTGCCGAAAAAGCTCGATGCACTCGATGTGCCGCTCTTCAAACCAAGGGGTTGAGATGAATGCAGGAACCAGTGCTGGCGGCGTGCGGCTCGAAATCCGTGGCGTGCACAAGCGCTATGGCGCGCGTGAAGTGCTGCGCAATACACAGATCGACATCGCGCCTGGCCAGTTCATCGCCATCGTCGGACGCAGCGGTTGCGGCAAGAGCACGCTGCTGCGGCTGGTCGCTGGACTGGAGCCGGCCTCGGACGGCACGCTCAGCACCAACGGCCGAAAGATCGACGGGCTGCACGACGACACCCGCATCATGTTTCAGGAGGCGCGTCTGTTGCCGTGGCGTCGCGTGCTCGACAACGTCACGCTCGGGCTGCCGGCGGCCTTGCGCTCGCGCGGCCGCGAAGTGCTGGCGCAGGTCGGGCTGGCCGATCGGGAGCGCGAATGGCCGGCGCGCCTTTCAGGCGGGCAGCGGCAGCGCGTCGCGTTGGCGCGCGCGCTGGTGCATCACCCGCGCTTGCTGCTGCTCGACGAGCCGCTGGGCGCGCTGGACGCGCTGACCCGCATCGAAATGCACCGGCTCATCGAGAACCTGTGGCAGCAGCATCGCTTTACCGCGCTGTTGGTCACGCACGATGTGCAGGAGGCGGTGGCGCTGGCTGATCGCGTCATCCTGATCGAAGACGGCCGCATTGCGCTGGACGAGAACATCGCGCTGGCCCGGCCGCGCTCGCAGGGTGACCCGGCGTTTGCAGCCATCGAGAAACGCATCCTCGATCGCGTACTGCAAAAGCCCGATGCAGAGATCGCCGAACCGTCGGATCCGGCCAACGACACGCGCTGGGCCGATGGTCCAGCGCACGCGCTCAGGTGGGCTGTCTAGCCCCGGCGTCATTCAATTTCCAAGGAGTCCTTCATGTCCATTCAAGCTATCAACGTACGCAACCAGTTCAAGGGAAAGATCAAGGAGATCATCCGCGGCGACGTGGTGTCCGAGGTCGATGTCGAAACGGCCTGGGGCATCGTGACCTCGGTCATCACCACGCGTTCGGTCGACGAGCTGCAGCTCAAGCCGGGTTCCGACGTGGTCGCACTGGTGAAGTCGACCGAGGTATCTATCGCCAAGCTCTGATGCGCCAGACGGTCTGTCATTCGCGGGCTACTCCGCTTTGATGCCGACCGCTTTCACGATCTGCGCATAGCGCCCGTATTCCGCGGCGACCTGCTTTTGAAACTCGCGTTGCGATTGACCGGTCGCCTCGATACCCTGTGCCGCCCACTCGGCGCGCACCGCAGGAGACTGCACGATGCGACCGGCGTCGGCAGCAATGGCATCGATCACGACCTGCGGCGTGCGCGCCGGCGCGAACAGGCCGAACCACGTTCCTGCTTTAAAGCCCGCGTAGCGCTCCGCAACGGTCGGCACGTCGGGCAGCAAGGCATGCCGGCGCTCGCCCGTGGTACCCAACGCCACCAGCCGACCGCTGCGAATGTGCGGCAGCGCCGGCCCGACCGCGATGAACATCACGTCGACCTGGCCGCCCAGCACGTCCTGCAAGCCCAGCGGCCCACCGCGGTAAGGAATGTGCGTCGCATAGATGCCGGCGCGCGCCTTCAATATTTCCATGGCCAGCTGCTGCGGACTGCCATTGCCGGCCGAAGCGAAGTTGTAGCGGCCGGGCTGCGCCTTGGCGGCACGCACGAAGTCGGCGAGCGAATAGAAACCGGTCTTCGGATTGGCCACCAGCACGAAGTCGATCTGGCCGAGCGAGACCACCGGCAACAGATCGCGCTGTGCGTCGTAGGGCAGGTCGTGCTGGATGTTCGGCAGGATGGTGATCGGCCCGTCGGCACCGACCAGCAGGCTGTAGCCATCGGCCGGGGACTTGGTCAACGCGTCGGCCGCGAAGATTCCGGCGGCGCCGGCGCGGTTGTCCACGACCACGGGTTGCTTCCACTGCTCGGCGAGTCGCATCGCGAGCGAGCGCGCCAGCACGTCGGGTGAACTGCCGGGCGTGTTGGCGACTGTGATGTGGACGGCCTTGGTCGGGAAGGTCTGCGCCTGGACGGGGAGAGCGAGCGTTGCTGTTGCGAATGCGAGCACAAGTGCGGAGGCGAAGGTTGCGAGCTTCGTGAGGACAGGTTTGAAGACAGGGTGAGCGCGCATCGCGGAGCCTTTGGTCGAAGAGAGCAAAGGGCGCGATTCTCGTGGTGCGAGAGCGATCGGCAAACGACCGTTTCGTCAGATGCATAGTTGCCAGCGGCATAAGCAGAGGCAGAGGCAGAGGCAGCGGCAGCGCCCTTCGATTGCCGTCAGATCACCTTGAAATGGTGCGTGCCATCGCGTGCGAGTTGCGCGACCAGGCCGTACTCCCAATCGAGATATGCCTGCATGGCTTCGGGCGGCGCATCGGTGCCTTCGTAGGGGCGGCGGTAGCGATGCGGGTTGGGCGCAGGGCGTTTGGCGGCTGCATCGAACGGCGGGCCCGCTTCACTGAACGCGTCTGCCGCAGGCGCAGCGACCACGTAGACATCCCAGCCCATTTGCGCGAGCCACGAAGCGGTCATGGGCGCACGCACGCCGTCGTCGTCGGCCAGCACGATGCGGGCGCCGCGCACCGGAACATGGTGATCCGTCTCCTGCACCAGCTGGCCGCCGGGTGCGCTGGCGAAGCCCGGCAGATGGGCTACGGCATATTCCTCGGGCGTGCGCACGTCGAAGCGATAGAGCGTGCGGTCGGGTGCTTCGAGCGAGTCGATGGCACCGAGCGAAATCCGGCGCACGCCAGCGCGATCGGCGACGCGCCTCGCGTCTGCGCGGGCCTGCGCGCGATGCGCATCGCTGACCACGTCTGGCGCTCGTTTCTGCGCGCCCTGGTCCAACACCTGGCCGGCCAGCTTCCAGCCGATCGTCCCGTTGCGCAGCGCGGTCACCGGATTGGGAATGCCCGCATTCACCAGCGACTGCGTGCCGATGATGCTGCGCGTGCGTCCCGCGCAATTCACGATCACTTGCGTGGCCGGGTCGGGCGCCAGTTCGCGCACACGCAGGACCAGCTCGGCACCCGGCACGCTGGTCGCGGTCGGGATGCTCATGGTTTGGTACTCGTCGAAGCGGCGCGCGTCGAGCACGACGACATCAGCTTTTTCGTCGATCAGCGCCTTCACTTCTTCGGCGGAAAGCGAAGGGGTGTGGCGCTCGTGCTCGACCAGTTCGCCGAACGATTTACTTGGCACGTTGACGTCGCGAAAGACTTCGCCGCCCGCTGCGCGCCAACGGTCGAGGCCTCCTTCGAGCCGATGCACCTGCGTATACCCATGTGCAGCGAACCGGCCGGCGGCGTCTGCCACCAGGTCTTCGCCGTCCTGCTCGCCGTAGAGGACGATGACGGTGTCGAGTCGTGGAATACGCCGCTTCGCATCGGCTTCGATGCATGCGAGCGGCAGGTTAGCCGCCCACAGCGGATGTTCCTGCGCGAAAGGATGTTCTTCGCGCAGGTCGAGCAAGGCAATCTCGTCGCGTGCCATCAAGCGGGCGCGCACCTGTTGGAAGGTGAGCGCGTCAGTAGGGGTGTCGGACATGCCCGAAGTATCGCCAGGATTGCATCGTTCCGCGGCGTGCCTATTTGACCTGCTGCTTCTCGAGCTTGCGCGCCAGCGTGCGGCGGTGCATTCCCAGCCGCCGCGCGGTCTCCGAGATGTTGAAACCGGTCTGTGCCAGCGTCTCGTGAATGCGCTCCCATTCGAGCGTCTTGATCGACGATGAGCGGTTGGTCAGTTCGACTTCGGCATTGCCCGCCGCTCGGCCGAAGGCGGCCTCGATGTCATCGGTGTTCGACGGTTTCGCCAGGTAGTAGCAGGCGCCGAGCTTGATGGCCTCGACGGCCGTCGCGATGCTGGCAAAGCCGGTCAGCACCACGATGAGCATGTCGGGGTCGTGCGCATGCAGTGCGCGAACGCAGGCCAGGCCCGATGCTTCGCCGTTCAGCTTGAGGTCGACCACGGCGTAGCCGGGCGTTCGGCCCGACGTTTCTTCGTTGCCCTCGTGACCATCGCCTTCCACCAGCGCAAGCGCCGAATCGAGGCTCGTCGCGAGCATCACAGCGTAGCCGCGCCGCTCGAACGAGCGGCCGAGCGTCCGGGCGAAGGCGGCGTCGTCTTCGATGATGAGCAGCAGGCGTTCAGTTTCCATCTTCATCGTCCTGATCTTCTTCGTCTTCTTCCTCGAGGGTGATCGCTGCCAGGGGCAAGGTGATCGTCACCACGGCACCGCCTTCGGGCCGGTTGCGCGCCACCACGCTGCCACCCAGCGTGCGCGCCACGTTGACGACGAGGAACAGCCCGAGTCCGCCGCCGGTACGTCCCTTGCTCGACTGGTAAGGCTTGCCGAACTGGGCAAGCATTTCTCGCGGGAACCCGGGACCCGCATCGGTGACCGTCAACGTCAACGCTTTGGCGTCGACATCGTGCATCACGTCCAGGCCCACGCCATGCGGCGAAGCCTCGATGGCGTTGTCGAGGACGTTGCACACCATCTGCTTCAGGGCCGAGTCCGACACCATCGGCATGTCGGGCGCAAAGAGATTGCGGTAGACGAAGACGCGGCTGTTGCGCGTGGTGCGCCACTCTTCGGCCAGGTCGTCGAGGAAGGTGCAGATGGTCGTCTTGACGGACGACTCGCCACGCGCTTCGCCGGCCGACAGCAGGATGCCGCTCACGATGGTCTTGCAGCGCTGCACCTGTGCCTGCATTTCGCCGACCTCCTGCAACAGCTCGGCATCGGCGGTGAAAGCCGGCATGCGCCGCCAGTCGCCGAGGATCACGGCCAGCGTGGCGAGCGGCGTCCCGAGTTCGTGCGCCGCACCCGATGCGAGCAGGCCCATGCGCACGATGTGCTCTTCTTCGGTGGCACGCTGGCGCAGGTCTGACAGCCGCGCATCGCGCTCGCGCAAATTGCCGTTGATGCGTGTGATGAAGACCACCAGCAAGCCCGCATTCAGCGCAAAGCAGATCAACATGCCCTGCAGGTACGGACTGGACAGACCGTGGCTCAGGTCCGATGAAAGCGGCAGGGGCCGGCCAAACACCGCAAGGCCGACGAAACATGCAGTGGTGATGCCGACCATCGTGCGGACGGACCACGCATCAAGCAGTACGGCTCCCAGCGTGACCTGCAGCAGGTACAGAAAAACAAAGGGATTGGTGACACCGCCGCTCAGGTAGAGCTGCGCAGTCAGGGCGCCGACGTCGACCAGCAGTGAGACGAAGAGTTCGGTCTTGGTGACCGCTCGCGGCACACGCCAGCGCAACAGGCTCGCAAGGTTGAACGCGGTGAGGCCGGCCAGCACTGCGAGCATGAGGTTAATCGGCAGACTGATGCCGAAGCCGTAGTACACGACTTCGATCGTGACCAGTTGGCCGACCACCGCGATCCAGCGCAACTGGATCAGCTGCTGCATGTTCTTCAAGCCGCTGGCATCGTCGAAACGTCCGGCACCGACAGCGTCCATGGGGCTCGTCATGAGATCAGCCGAGGCGTGGTTTGCGTTCTTCGCGGACGAACCACCAGGCAGCGAGAGCGGTCATCAGCGCCAGCGCAAACCAAGTGAACACGTAGACCAGATGATTGTTATAGAACGCAATCACGGTGAGACCCGCCCGGGGCCATTGAGTGTCAGTCTCTGTCGACGGGGCATCCTCGTCGACAAAAAAGGGTGCTGCATCGGCCACGTTGCGCGCAGTCGCGATGGCTGCCACATCGCGAGAAAACCACCGGTTCGAAGCAGGGTCGTTGTGTCTCAGGAAACCGCCACGGGGTTCGGTCATGCGCAGAAGGCCCGTGACATCGACCTCGCCGACGGGCTCGGTGGTCTTGCGCTTTGCGCGATCGACTTCGTCGGGTGGCACGAACCCGCGATTGACGAGGATCGCACTGCCATCTGCGCGGCGCAAAGGCGTCAGTACCCAAAAACCGCTTCCGAGTTTGGTACTGGCCTGAACCAAAGTCTCACGCTCGTACAGAAACTCCCCTCTGAGCTTCACGTGCCTGTACTCGTCATCGGAATTGTTCACTTCCGCCCACTGCGCCATTGCCGGCGGTGAGGTGGCAGGGAGGTGAACACGCTGGTCGACCCGTGCAATCAGATCGAGCTTCCAGGCCAATCGCTCTATCTGCCAGATGCCAAGCGCAACGAATCCGGAAAACACCAGAAACGCGCAACTGGCCAGTGCAATTCGCTTCAAGGCATGTTCTTCATTTCCTGCATGGACGGCGGCATCATGTTGTAGTTCAGGTGGTACATCACCCAGATCGAGCCGCTCAGCGTGATCACGACCAAAACCAACGTGAAGACCAGCGCCAGCAACGACCACCCGCCTTCTGTCTTGGTGCTCATGTGCAGGAAGTAAATCATGTGAACAACGATCTGAACCGCAGCCAATGCAAGGATGACGAATGCCGTGGTGCTCGACTTGTCGAATACCTTGCCCATGACGATCGCGAACGGGATTGCAGTGAGGATGACCGCCAGCACGAATCCGGTCATGTACCCGTTGAATGTGCTGTGCGGACCACCAGCGTCGTCTTCGTGATGTCCGTCGTGCGGTCCGTGAGGTGAAGTTGCTTCGATGTGTGCGCTCATTGCAGGGATCCCATCAGATAGACAAAGGTGAAGACGCCGATCCAGACGACGTCCAGGAAGTGCCAGAACATCGAAAGGCACATCAGTCGCCGACGGTTCTCCAGGATCAGGCCGCCGCGCGATACCTGGACCATGAGCGTCACGAGCCACACGATACCGAAGGCCACGTGCAAGCCGTGCGTGCCGACCAGCGTGAAGAACGACGACAAGAATGCGCTGCGCTGGGGTCCAGCGCCTTCGTGGATAAGGTGCGCAAATTCATACAGCTCCAGGCCGATGAAGGCGGCGCCCAGCAGACCGGTCACCGCGAGCCATGCCAACACCGGTCGCAGTCGCTTGCGCTGCATCTCGAGCATGGCAAAGCCATAGGTGATGGACGACAGCAGCAGCATCGAAGTGTTCAGCGCCACCAGCGGCAGGTCGAACAGGTCTGCACCCGAGGGGCCGGCGGCGTAGTTGCGGCCCAGCACCGCATAGACCGCGAACAGCACGGCAAAGATGAGGCAGTCGCTCATCAGATAGAGCCAGAACCCGAGCAGCGTGCCGTTTTCCGGGTGTACCTCTTCGGCTACGAAAAATCGCAGATTGGCGCGTGTGCTGACTTTTTCAGCCATGGTGCCGGGCGGTGGGGAAACAGTGAACTCAGACATGGCTGGCCAGCAGTTGCGTACGTTCGCTTTCAATGCGGAAGACTTCGTCCGCACCGATGTAAAACTCGCGTTTGTAGTTGAAGGTATGGCCGATGGCGACGACCACGATGGCAAGGAAGGACAGGGCGGCGAGTGGCCACATGTGCCAGATTGCCGCGAAACCGAATACCGCGCTGAGTCCGGCCAGGATGATGCCGGCGCCGGTGTTCTTGGGCATGTGGATGGGAATGAAACCTTGCAACGGCCTCACGTATCCCCTCTTCTTCATGTCTGTCCAGGCGTCGCCGTCGTGAACTTGTGGCGTGAAGGCAAAGTTGTATGCCGGTGGTGGTGACGAGGTCGACCATTCGAGCGTACGGCCATCCCACGGGTCGCCGGTGGTGTCACGCAGTTTTTCGCGGTCGCGGAAGGTCACGTAGAACTGGATCAACATCGACAGGATGCCGAGGGCGACAAGGAACGCGCCGAAGGCGGCGATCTGGAACCAGATCTGGAGCGACGGGTCGTCGAAGTGACTCATGCGCCGCGTCACGCCCATCAGGCCCAGCACATAGAGCGGCATGAACGCAAACCAGAAGCCGGTGATCCAGAACCAGAACGACACTCGGCCCCAAAACGGATCGAGTTTGTAGCCGGTCGCCTTGGGGAACCAGTAGTTGATGCCGGCAAACGCACCGAACACCACGCCGCCGATGATCACGTTATGGAAGTGGGCCACCAGGAACAGGCTGTTGTGCAACACGAAGTCGGCTGGAGGCACTGCGAGCAGCACCCCCGTCATGCCGCCGATCGTGAAGGTGATCATGAAGCCGATGGTCCACAACATCGGCACCTCGAAGCGGATGCGGCCGCGGTACATGGTGAACAACCAGTTGAATATCTTCGCCCCGGTCGGGATGGAGATGATCATCGTGGTGATGCCGAAGAACGAGTTGACGCTCGCACCCGAACCCATGGTGAAGAAGTGATGCAACCAGACCAGGTAGGAGAGGATCGTGATGACGATCGTCGCGTAGACCATCGAGGCGTAGCCGAACAGGCGCTTGCCCGAGAAGGTCGAGACCACTTCGGAGAACACGCCGAACAACGGCAAGATCAGGATGTAGACCTCCGGGTGACCCCAGATCCAGATCAGGTTGACGTACATCATGGCGTTGCCACCGAAGTCGTTGGAGAAAAACGCAGTGCCCACGTAGCGGTCGAGCGCCAACAGCCCGAGTACCGCGGTCAGCACCGGGAAGGCGGCGACAATCAACACGTTGGTGCAGAGCGCGGTCCAGGTGAAGATGGGCATCTTCATCAGACCCATGCCCGGTGCGCGCATCTTGACGATCGTCGCGATCAGGTTGATGCCCGACAGCAACGTGCCTATGCCCGCGACCTGCAATGACCAGATGTAGTAATCGACCCCTACGTCTGGGCTGTAGGCAATCCCCGAGAGCGGTGGATAGGCCAGCCAGCCGGTGCGCGCGAAGCCGCCGAAAAACAGCGACATCATGACCAGCACGGCGCCACTGGCCGTCATCCAGAAACTCAGGTTATTGAGAAACGGGAATGCAACGTCGCGTGCGCCGATTTGCAGCGGCACTGCGAAATTCATCAGGCCCGCGATCAGCGGCATGGCGACGAAGAAAATCATGATCACGCCGTGCGCGGTGAAGATCTGGTCGTAGTGATGTGGCGGCAGGTAACCCACCGAATCGCCGAAGGAGACGGCCTGTTGCAAGCGCATCATGATCGCGTCGGAGAAGCCGCGCAGCAGCATCACCAGACCCAGAATGATGTACATGATTCCGATTTTCTTGTGGTCGATGCTGGTGAACCATTCGCGCCAGAGGTAGCCCCATACGCGGAAATAGGTCAGGGCGCCAAGCATCGTTGCGCCGCCGAGTCCGATGGCGATGAAGGTCACCAGCAAGATCGGGTCATGAAAAGGGATCGCGTCCCAAGTAAGGCGGCCGAAGACGAGCTTCGTAATATCTAGATGGTCGAACATCGTGGGTCCGGGTGACGAAAATTAGGCTGCGCAATGCGGCGCAGTGAGAGGCAGTCGGGTTGAAGCAGCTTTGAGGACAGTCGCTCGATGCGGATGCTCGTCAGAGCGGACGGTCCGCGGAAGACAGCGCTATGTCTGCCGGATAGTCGCGGGCGGTGCACATCGCACCGACGTACAGCCGTGCGGGCTTCGGGTCGACCCCGGGTGTCGGGCGCACTGCAGAAGCACTCGAGGCCAAGTTGACGGCGCCAGGAACGCCGAGGCCACCCCTTGCGTCGATTGCCATCATGTCTTTCATGCACATCTTGTTGTTCTCGACGCAGCGGTTCAGGATGGCTTCGTAGAGCCCGGTTGCCACGGTGGCATACCGACGTACCGGGTCGCGCTCGCTGGGCTGTTCGAGCTGCTTGTAGCCATCGCGGGTCAATTCCGTTTTGTCGGCCTTGGCGGTTTCGACCCACTTGTCGAACTCGGCCGTGCTCATGCCGTGGAACTTGAAGCGCATGCCGGAAAAGCCGGCGCCGCTGTAGTTGGCTGAAAAACCATCGAAGGCACCTGGCTTGTTGATCACCGCGTGCAGCTTGGTCTCCATGCCGGGCATGGCGTAGATTTGCCCGGCCAGTGCAGGAATGAAGAATGAATTCATGACCGACGATGCAGTGATCTTGAAACTGATGGGCCGGTCAACCGGCGCGGCCATCTCGTTCACCATGGCAATTCCTTGTTCGGGGTAGATGAACAGCCACTTCCAGTCGAGTGCCACCACTTCGACGACGAGCGGCTTGACGTCTGCCGGAATGCTTCGCTCGGCGTCCAGCCGCGCCAGGGGGCGGTAGGGGTCGAGCGTGTGAGTGCTGATCCAGGTCAGCGCGCCCAAGGCAATCACGATCAGCAGCGGCGCTGCCCAGATGACCAGCTCGAGCTGGGTCGAGTGATTCCAGTCAGGGCGGTAATCGGCATGCGCGTTGGCGGCCGATTTTCTGTAGCGCCACGCGAAAACCACCGTAAGCACGATCACCGGAACGATGATGAGCAACATCAGCAGCGTCGACGTGATGATCAGGTTGCGCTGCTGGACGGCGATGTCGCCCGAAGGGTTCATGGACACCATGTTGCAAGCCGACAGGAGTGCAATGGCGGGTAGGAAAAGTAATCCGCGAAGTTTCTTGAGCTGGGTCATACCGGACAATTTAAAGTGGACTCGGTCTTGATAATTCGCAGAATCTACGCCGATCGGGCTATTCTTGGCATTGGACGTTTTGTCCTATGGCAACTTTCCCCAACCAGTGCGAACCTGTCGCATTCAAGCGAACGAAATCCATCCTTAAACACGAGCAAGAACGATGTCCAGCGTCAGTCAGCAACATAACGATCTTTCGCCACAGGGCATGGAGGAAGACACCCGCCGTGTGACGGCCAACCATTCGGGCATCGCGCCGAGCGAGATCGCGGTCGGAGTGATCATTGGTCGTGCTTCGGAATACTTCGACTTCTTTGTATACGGTATTGCTTCGGTTTTGGTTTTCCCGGCGGTCTTCTTTCCTTTTGCCCAGCGCCTCGAAGGCACGCTGTACTCGTTCGTAGTGTTCTCGTTCGCCTTCATTGCGCGGCCGATCGGAACCATGGCGTTCATGGTCATCCAGAAGCGTTATGGAAGGGGCATCAAGCTGACGGCTGCTTTGTTCCTGCTCGGTTTTTCGACGGCGGGGATGGCCTTCTTGCCAGGCTTCGTGAGCCTCGGTTTTACTTCCATCCTGCTGTTGTCGATTCTGCGGTTTTGCCAAGGCATGGCGTTGGGCGGTTCGTGGGACGGCCTGTCGTCCCTGTTGGCGCTTAACGCGCCGCGCAGCCGTCGCGGCTGGTACGCCATGATTCCGCAGCTCGGTGCGCCCATCGGTTTCATCATCGCCAGCGGACTGTTCCTGTTTTTGTATGCCAACCTTTCGGCGATGGACTTTCTGGATTACGGCTGGCGCTACCCGTTCTATGTGGCGTTTGCGATCAACGTCGTGGCACTCTTTGCCCGGCTGCGGCTCGTGGTGACCAACGAGTACGAGCATCTTTTGAAAGAGAACAAACTGGAGCCTGTGCCGGTCGGGGCGTTGTTGAAGGCGCGCGGTCCCAATCTTTTCATCGGCGCCTTCGCCGCGCTGGCGAGCTATGCGCTCTTCCACCTGGTGACCGTGTTTCCGCTTTCTTGGATGACGTTGTACTCGACCCAAACGGTCGAAGACGTGCTCAAGATCCAGATGTACGGCGCGGTGATCTGCGTTGCGGCTGTCGTCGTTTCCGGTTGGATCGCGGACCGTTACGGGCGCAGAAACACGCTCGGTACGCTCGCCATCCTCATCGGCGCACTCAGTCTGTTCGCGCCCTGGCTGCTCGGTGGCGGTCCGATGTTGCAAGACCTCTTCATCCTGATCGGCTTCGGGCTCCTCGGCTTGTCCTACGGCCAGGCGGCGGGCGCGGTCACGGCCAACTTCGAGGCGCAATACCGCTACACCGGCGCCGCGCTCACATCCGATCTCGCATGGCTTATCGGCGCGGCTTTCGCGCCGCTGGTTGCGCTCGGCTTGTCGGCGCGTTTTGGACTGGTCGCCGTCAGCGTGTACCTGCTGTCCGGTGCGATTTGTACGTTGATCGCGCTGCGGGTGAATCGCGCGCTCGAAATTCGGGACTGACAGGGACCTGATCCCGATGGGTCTGCCTCTCGTGGGCTCATTCGGCCCACGGCAGCGGGGGCCGGCCAATAGTGGGATGCTTTGCGCATTCAGAATCAACGTCCATCAAAACAGGTACGGGGGCAGCGTATGGCAGGGTTTCAGGTAGACGAGATCGTGAGCGGCCTGCATCAGGTGCGGCGCAATTGGCGTGAATCTCAAAAGCGATCGCAAGAGGGCGGTGAGCGCGAATTGCCGTCGCGCGACGTCATGGCCGAAGTGGTCGAGG
Source organism: Variovorax sp. GrIS 2.14 (assembly GCF_046115955.1). Classification (NCBI taxonomy): domain Bacteria; kingdom Pseudomonadati; phylum Pseudomonadota; class Betaproteobacteria; order Burkholderiales; family Comamonadaceae; genus Variovorax; species Variovorax sp. GrIS 2.14. The sequence goes on along the minus strand of NZ_JBJXIA010000009.1, from coordinate 61,832 downwards.
CGCTCACGGGCGCGCTCTTTCCGATGCGGCTCGGCCCCACGGATCTTCGGCAGGAGAGCGAAGACTTCTACGTTGCCCACACGCTCGATGCCGCGTTGCATCAACTTCATGCACAGGCGACTCTCGAGTTGCGGCACACGCGGCGTCATTCAGCAGCCGAGTTGGCTGAATTGAGCGCCGATGCGCAAGAGCGGGTCCGCGCCTTCGCGGCCGAGTTGCCCGGCATTCGCAAGTTGCTCGACACCGACGTGATGGCGGCCTTTCATGGCGACCCGGCTGCGCGCAGCGTCGACGAGGTCCTGCTGTGCTATCCCGGCGTGCTGGCGATGATCCACTACCGCATGGCGCACCCGCTGTACAAGCTGGGCCTGACCTTGCTGGCACGCATCGTCGCCGAACGGGCGCATGCACAGACCGGGATCGACATTCACCCGGGCGCGCAGATCGGCGCCGGGTTTTTCATCGACCATGGGACGGGTGTCGTGATCGGCGAGACGGCCGTCATCGGCGAACGCGTGCGTCTTTATCAGGCGGTCACCTTGGGGGCCAAACGCTTTCCGACCGATGGCGCAGGGCATCTCAAGAAAGGCTTGCCACGGCATCCGGTGCTCGAGGACGAGGTCGTCATCTACGCCGGCGCGACCATCCTCGGGCGCGTGACGATCGGCAAGGGCGCGACCATCGGTGGCAACGTGTGGGTGACGCAAGACGTCCCACCGGGCTGCAGCTTGACGCAGGCGCAATCCCGAGAAGTTACGCGTGAACCGAACGTCGCGCCTCCCGGACTCGTCACGAGCTGAAACGAAATTTTCGGGGAGATGCGGCGTCGCGGGGGGAGGTTCACAATAACTTCCATGAACGCACACACCGCATCCACCAAGGCCAATCCTTTGTTGGCGCCAGACAGCGCCACCGACCACATTCATGGTTCGAAATCGGCTCGCGTCACGCTGGTCGAGTACGGAGATTTCGAGTGCCCTTCGTGCGGTCAGGCGCATGCCGCGCTGAAGATCATGCTGGCGCATTTCGGGCCGAACCTGCGTTTTGTCTACCGTCATTTTCCGCAGCGCGAGGTGCATTCCCATGCGGAGCTGGCGGCCGAAACGGCCGAAGCTGCCGGCGCACAGGGCAAGTTCTGGCAGATGCACGACCTGCTGTTCGCCCACCAGCAGCACCTCGATGAAAAGCACCTGCACCAGTACGCGAAAGAGTTGGAGCTCGACATACCCCGCTTCGAGAACGAGATGCGCGACCACGTCTACCTGCAGCGTGTTCAGGAGCAGGTGGCTGGTGCGGAGCGGCTGAACGTGCGCGCCACGCCGACTTTTTATGTGAACGGCGTTTTTACCGATGTGTCGTTCGGCCTGGAACATTTGCACCGGGCTATCGACAAGGCACTATCGGGGGCCTGAGCTGTGTCGCGTCATCACATTGGCAGGCCGGACCATTTGCCGGAGCTTCCTGGCCCTTGCTTCGACGCTGCTTCGTCGCTTACTTGGCGGCAGTGGCGGACACCGCAAGGCGACCGCGTTGCGCTTCGTAAGTCTTGAGGTGCACATAGGCCGTGCGCAAAGCGGACGGTGCTGAGACATCTGAATCAGGCCCTGTCCGCGCCCCAACCCTGCTCCCCGTGGCAGCGCGCCCAAGCAAGTCCCCCACGATGTGATCGGCCTCGATCGCGGCGCCGCGCACGATGTCCTTGTACATCGACGCGGTGATGGACGACCCGGCCGCCGTGACCATCGTGCGGCCCCGTTCAATGGCGCCGGCGCGTGGCGCGAAGCCGTTGTGCGCCGCGATGGCGCTGCACTCTTCGAACAACGCCAGCGCCACATCCTGGCCGCCCGCACTCACGATGTCGCCAATGGGTGCACGCATCGAACTCGTGAGGCTCGCCACCGTCGCGATAAAGATCCACTTCTCCCACATCTCCTGCAGGATGTCGGGCGTGGCACGGGCATCGAACTTCGCACCGGCAAACTGCGCTGCGATGGCGTCGACCCTTGTCGATGGTGTGCCGTCGCGCTCGCCGAACGCCAGCACTTGCAGGTCGGCAAGATGCAGCACAGCGCCTTCGTCGTCGAGCGTTGCCGAGATCATGCAAAGGCCGCCAAGCACTCTCTCATCGCCGAAGCGCGATGCCAGCGCATCGATGTGGCGCATGCCGTTGAGCAGCGGCAGGATGACCGTGTCGGGGCCGACCGCGGGCGCGAAAGATTCCATCGTCTCGGCCAGGTCGTAAGCCTTGCAGCCGACGATGACGACGTCGTACGGCGCGTTGATCTCGTTGGCGAGAACATGCGGCGGATTCGGCAGAAGCAGGTTGCCCATGCCGCTTCGAATGACCAATCCGGTCTTCTCTATTTGCGTCGCGCGGCGCGGTCGCAGCAAAAAGGTGACGTCGCGACCCGCCTCGAGCAATCGGCCGCCGAAATAACCGCCGAGTGCGCCGGCACCCACTACGAGAAAACGCATTTGCACTGCTCCAGAATCAGACCATGACGCGGCCAGTGAAGTGGCCCTGAAAGCGATCGATGATGCGCGCTTCGGTTAATGTTTGCGACTCGTCCAACCAAACTCTGGAGATCCCATGAGCCAAACCAAAATCGGTGTCGTCATCGGCAGTCTGCGCAAGGATTCGATGAACCGCAAGCTGGCACTGGCGCTTGCGCACCTTGCCCCTTCCGACTTCACGCTGGAGCATTTGCGCATCGACGATCTGCCGCTCTACAACCAGGACGACGACGGCAACCAAGCCGCGTCGGTGAAGCGGTTGAAGACCGAGATTGCGGCCACGCAAGGGCTGCTCTTCATCACGCCCGAGTACAACCGCTCGATCCCCGGTGTCCTGAAGAACGCGCTGGATCACGCATCGCGACCCTATGGCCAGAGTGCGTGGGGGGGCAAACCGGCGGCCGTGATCGGCATTGCCGGCGGCGCCATCGGGACCGCGCTGGCGCAGCAGCATCTGCGCAATGTGCTGGCCTATCTCGACGTGCCGACATTGGGCCAGCCCGAGGCGTTCATCCAGATGAAAGACGGCATGTTCGACGACAAGGGCCACATCGGCATCGAGTCGACCGAGAAGTTCTTGCAGAACTGGATGGACAAGTTCGCGGCTTGGGTCAAGACGCACAACGGTTGAAGCCACGCGCCGGCGAACTGAGACGCCGGCGCGCCGGAGCGCTCAGGCCGCCAGGGCTTCGCCTTGGACAGCTTCTTCGATCTGCTTTTGCGCTGTCGCGATGGCCGCGGCCTTCACCGCATCGCCCATCGCCAGCCCTTCGGCCCGAACGAACTTGACGTCGGTGATGCCGAAGAAACCGAAGATCGCCTTGAGGTAAGACTCCTGGTGCTCCAAGGCTTGACCGCCTTCGGTCGTCGAATACACGCCGCCGCGCGAGATCAGCACGAAGACCTTCTTGCCGCCGGCAAGACCGACAGGGCCTTTTTCGCCGTACTTGAAAGTGCGGCCTGGTTGTGCAAGGCGGTCGATCCACGCCTTGAGCTGGGTCGGCACCGTGAAGTTGTAGAGCGGCACGCCAATGACGATGACATCGGATGCCAGAAACTGGCTCACCAGCTTTTCTGACACTGCGTTTTCGCGTGCCTGCGCTTCGGTCGGCTGCGCTTGCACGCCAATCTTGCTGCCAAGCGCGTCGGCGTTGAAATGATTGGGGGTGTCGACGGCCAGGTCGAGATAGTCGACGGTGGTGTCTGGGTGGGACTTGCGGAATTCAGCGACCGTTTCGGCGCTGAGCTGGCGCGACACGGAGCCGGTGCCCAGGATGCTGGAGTCGATGTGGAGCAGTTTCATGGTCAATCCTTGGTGCGCGATGGTGAGTCGCGTTGTTGTTCAGTCCGCCGACACGGTTTGATCGGCAAGAGCAGAATTCTATTTTTGAGTCGATTGATTGATAAGTAGCCAAAAATGGCTTATATCGTTCTGAAAACAGGACGATGAAATGCAAGACCTCAACGACATGGTGTTCTTTGCCGAAGTGGCCGAGCGCGGTGGTTTCGCAGCGGCCAGCCGGGCGCTCGGCGTGCCCAAGTCGCGCCTCTCGCGACGGGTCGCCGATCTCGAAGCGCAGCTCGGCGTTCAACTGATGCAGCGCAGCACCCGCAGCCTCTCGCTCACGCCCGCGGGAGAGGTGTATTTACGGCACTGTGCTGCCATGCGTGACGCCGCACAGGCCGCAGCCGAAGCGGTTGCGCAGGTGCAAACCGAGCCGCGAGGCACCGTGCGCATCAGCTGTCCGGTGACCATGGCGCACAGCACCGTCGGCCCGTTGTTGCCGGAATTCTTGAAGCGATATCCGGCGGTTCGCATCGAACTTCGCGTGCTGAATCGGCCTGTCGATCTGGTCGAAGAAGGCGTCGACGTTGCTTTGCGCGTGCGACCCACCATCGAAGACAGCACAACGCTGGTCGCCAAATCCTTCGGCGTCAGCCGCGGCTTGCTGGTCGCCACGCCCGCGCTTTTGGCGCAGCAAGGTCCAGTGCGCGTGCCGGCCGACCTGAGCCGCCTCGATACCGTGGCGATGTCGGCGGGCGAAGGTCGGGCGCACTGGCATCTGGAAGGACCGAAGGGTGCGGTGTACGACCACTCGCATTCGCCCCGCTATCTGGCTGACGACCTGGCCACGCTGCAGTTCGCGGTGCTCGACGGTGTCGGCGCGTCCGTGTTGCCCGACTACATGTGCCGCGCGGCTGTGGTATCGGGTCGCCTCATCGAGGTGCTGCCCGGATGGGGCCCAGCGCCTGCGATCTCGCACGCCGTGTTTCCGGCGCGCCGGGCGTTGGTACCGGCGATTCGGGCGCTGATCGACTTTTTGGCCGAAAACATCAATGGTGACGAGCCGCGTGCTCTTTTCGGACATGAACTCATGCGTCTACCTTGACCAGTGCAGCTGCCCTTATGCGAAAAACACCATAAACAAACAAGTAGACAGTCGTTTGTCGAGGGGTCAAAGCTCCGGACAATCGTTGGCTAACCGCTGAATCCAGCACCCCAAGGAGCGACCATGGCAACTTTGCGACTCGGCGACACCGCCCCCAATTTCACGCAAGACTCCAGCGAAGGCCCGATCGATTTCTATGAGTGGGCCGGCAATTCATGGGTCGTGCTGTTCTCGCATCCTGCGGACTTCACGCCGGTGTGCACGACCGAACTTGGCAAGACCGCGGCGCTCGCCACCGAGTTCGCCAAGCGTGGCGTCAAGCCGATCGCCTTGAGTGTCGACCCTGTCGGCAAGCACAAGGAATGGATCGCCGACATCAACGAGACGCAGAACACGACCGTCAACTTTCCGATACTGGCCGACGCCGATCGCAAGGTGTCCGACCTGTACGACATGATCCATCCGAACGCATCGGCCACGGCCACCGTGCGCAGCGTGTTCATCATCGACCCCAAGCACCTGGTGCGCACCACCTTCACTTACCCCGCCAGCACCGGACGCAACTTCGACGAGATCTTGCGCGTCATCGATTCGCTGCAGCTCACCGATGGCTACAAGGTCGCGACGCCGGTGAACTGGAAAGACGGCGACGACGTGGTCATCATCCCGAGCATCCAAGACCCGGCCGAAATCGCAGAGCGCTTTCCGAAGGGTTTCAAGGCGGTCAGGCCTTATCTGCGGCTCACGCCTCAGCCGAACAAATAAACCGCGGCGCACTCTCACGCGTGAAGCAGCCTCGCATCGTTATCGTTCCTGGCTGGCGCGACTCCGGCGCAGGTCATTGGCAGACGCTGTGGCAAGAGCGCATGCCGGGCGCCCAGCGCGTCGTACCGGACGATTGGGTTTCGCCAACGCGCGCAGCCTGGGTCGGTGCTCTGACCAAGCTCGTGCTCGAGGGTGACGAGCCGGTGGTGATTGCAGCGCACAGCCTCGGTTGCATCGCGGTGGCGCACCTGCCGGCTGAAGCCGCCGCGAAGGTGCAGGGCGCTCTGCTGGTGGCGCCGGCCGACCCGGAACGCCGCGCCGTACTGCATGACTTCGCACCGGTGCCGTATGCGACCTTGCCGTATCGCAGCATCGTGGTGGCGAGCAGCAACGATCCTTTTTGTCCGGTGCGACTGGCTGGCGCGTATGCCCGCGCATGGGGTAGCGAATTCGTCCGGATGCAGAATGCGGGCCATATCAACAGCGACTCCGGGCACGGGCCCTGGGCGCTCGGCCTGGCACTCTTCCAGTCGTTGTATTCAGAAGAACTTTTGGCAATCTCATGACTTTCAGATTCAAGACCTTTGTCGCGACTTTCGCGCTCGCTTCTTCGGTGCTGGCCGCACCGGCCTTTGCCCAGAGCACCACCTTGCTCAACGCTTCTTACGACGTGGCGCGCGAGTTCTACAAGGACTACAACGCGGCCTTCGTCGCGCATTACAAAAAGGTCACCGGCAAGGACGTGAAGATCGACCAGTCGCACGGCGGCTCGAGCGCACAGGCCCGCAGCGTGGCCGATGGCCTCGACGCCGATGTGGTCACGATGAACACCAGCACCGACATCGACTTTCTGGCCGGTGTCGGCGTGGTCGCCAAGGACTGGCCGAAGAAGTTTCCGGACAACGCGTCGCCGACCACGTCGACCATGCTGATCCTGGTGCGCAAAGGCAACCCGAAGGGCATCAAGGACTGGGACGACCTGATCAAGCCGGGCATGCAGGTGGTCATCGTCAACCCCAAAACCGGCGGCAACGGGCGCTATGCCTACCTCGCGGCTTGGGGCTATGTGAAGAAGAAGGGCGGCACCGACGCGCAAGCGGCCGAGTTCGTCGGCAAGCTGTTCAAGAACACTCCGGTGCTGGCCCGCGGTGGCCGCGATGCGACCACCGCTTTCCTGCAGCGCAACATCGGCGACGCGCTCATCACCTTCGAATCGGAGGTGATCTCCATCGACCGCGAGTTCGGTGCCGGCAAGGTCGATTCGGTATATCCCTCGATCAGCATCGTGGCCGAGAACCCGGTCGCTATCGTCGAGCGCACGACGGCCAAGAAAGGCACCGGCGAACTTGCCAAGGCCTACCTCGACTGGCTGTACTCCGACGAGGCGCAGGAGATCGCTGCCAAGCATGCGTTGCGCCCGCGCTCGCAAGCCGTGCTGAAGAAGTACGCCGACACCTTCAAGCCGTTGCAGCTGTTCACGGTGCAGGAACTCTTCGGCAGCCTCGGCGACGCACAGAAAGTGCACTTCAACGACGGCGGCCAGTTCGACAAGCTCTACACGCCCGGCAGCAAGTGACCGCCGTGTCTCCAGCGTTGCCATCTGCGGCAACGCCCCTCGCGCCAGTGACGGCTCGGGGCACTTCCAGAAAGGTGCTGCCGGGCTTTAATTTGACGCTCGGCTACACCGTGATGTATCTCAGCATCATCGTGCTGATCCCGCTGTCGGCACTGGTCTTCAAGACCTTCACGCTCACCTGGGACCAGTTCTGGGTGGCGGTCACTGCGCCGCGCGTCATGGCGTCGTATCGCCTGACTTTCGGTGCGTCGCTGATCGCCGCGCTGGTCAATCTTGTGTTCGGCCTGCTCGTGGCGTGGGTGCTGGTGCGCTACAAGTTTCCGGGCAAGCGAATCGTCGATGCGCTGGTCGACTTGCCCTTCGCACTGCCTACCGCGGTGGCTGGTATTTCGCTGACCGCCTTGCTGGCGGGCAACGGATGGGTCGGACAGTTCCTCGAACCGCACGGCATCAAGCTGGCCTTCACGCCCGCGGGCATCGTGATCGCGCTGATCTTCATCGGCTTGCCTTTCGTGGTGCGCACCGTGCAACCGGTGCTCGAAGACACCGAGAAAGAACTCGAAGAAGCCGCGTCATCGCTGGGTGCAACGCGCCTGCAAACCTTCATGCGGGTGATCCTGCCAGCCATCATGCCGGCGCTGCTCACCGGCTTTGCGATGGCGTTCGCCCGCGCCATCGGCGAGTACGGTTCGGTCATCTTCATCGCCGGCAACATGCCGATGATCTCGGAGATCACCCCGCTCATCATCATCGGCAAGCTGGAGCAATACGACTACGCGGGGGCAACCGCGGTCGCGTTGGTAATGCTGGTGTTGTCGTTCTTGTTGTTGCTGGTCATCAATGGCTTGCAGACGTGGCAGCGCAGGCGCGCCGGAGCGCCGTTGTGAGCGCGCCGGCCAAGGTGATTCGCAGGGCGCAGGCCGGCACGACCGAGTCGCCATGGGTCAAGTGGACATTGATCGCCATTGCGCTGGCGTTCATGTTTCTCTTCCTGGTGTTGCCGCTGGCCGCCGTCGCCACCGAAGCGTTGCGCAAAGGCTTCGGCGCGTATCTCGAAGCGTTGAAAGAGCCCGACGCGTGGAGCGCGATCGAGCTGACGCTCATCGTGGCGGCCATCACGGTGCCGCTGAATCTCGTCTTCGGGGTGGCCGCAGCCTGGGCCATCGCCAAGTTCGAGTTCCGCGGCAAGTCGTTGCTGACGACGCTGGTCGACCTGCCGTTCGCGGTGTCACCGGTCGTTGCGGGGCTGATCTACGTGCTGGTGTTCGGAGCGCAGGGCTGGTTCGGGCCATGGCTGCAAGCGCACGACATCAAGATCATCTTCGCGGTGCCTGGCATCGTGCTGGCGACAGTGTTCGTGACCTTCCCGTTCATCGCGCGCGAACTCGTGCCGCTGATGCAGGCTCAAGGCACCGACGAAGAGCAGGCGGCCATCGTGCTCGGCGCGACCGGCTGGCAGACCTTCTGGCGCGTGACGCTGCCCAACATCAAGTGGGGCCTGCTGTACGGCGTGATCCTCTGCAACGCGCGCGCCATGGGCGAATTCGGCGCGGTGTCGGTGGTTTCGGGCCACATCCGCGGGCAGACCAATACGATGCCGCTGCATGTCGAAGTGCTCTACAACGAGTACCAGTCGGTGGCGGCTTTCGCCGTCGCATCGCTGCTGGCCATCCTCGCGCTGGTCACGCTGGTCATCAAGACGGTGATCGAATGGCGGCACGAGCGCGAGATGAAGGCCATTGCCGAGTTGCCGCCCGAGCGGCCCGCAGCAGGCTGACAAAAAAGAGAAACGTATGAGTATTGAAATCCGCGACATCAGCAAGCGATTCGGTGAATTCCAGGCGCTGCGAAACGTCAACCTCGACGTCGAATCGGGGGAGCTGGTCGCGCTGCTCGGCCCGTCGGGCTGCGGCAAGACCACGTTGTTGCGCATCATCGCGGGCCTGGAAACGGCCGACGCCGGCAGCATCCTCTTTTCAGGCGAAGACACCACCGACGTGCATGTGCGCGAGCGGCAGGTCGGCTTCGTGTTCCAGCATTACGCGCTGTTCCGTCACATGACGGTCTTCGAGAACGTGGCCTTCGGATTGCGCGTCAAGCCGCGCAGCACGCGCCCCGCCGAAGCCAAGATCAAGGAGAAGGTGATGGACCTTCTCAAGCTGGTGCAGCTCGATTGGCTGGCCGACCGCTATCCGTCGCAGTTGTCGGGCGGCCAGCGCCAGCGTATCGCGCTGGCCCGTGCGCTCGCGGTCGAACCCAAGGTGCTGCTGCTCGACGAACCCTTCGGCGCGCTCGACGCCAAGGTGCGCAAGGAGTTGCGGCGCTGGCTGCGCCGCCTGCACGACGAGCTGCACGTGACCAGCATTTTCGTGACGCACGATCAGGAGGAAGCGCTCGAAGTGGCCGATCGCGTGGTGGTCATCAACAAAGGGCAGATCGAGCAGGTCGGCTCGCCGCAGGATGTTTGGGACAAGCCCGCGAGCCCGTTCGTCTACGGCTTTCTCGGTGACGTCAATCTGTTCCATGGCCGCGCCGACCACGGCGAAGTTCAGCTCGACGGCATGCGCTTCGATGCGCCCGAACACAGTGGCGCCCGCGATGCCAAGGCCCTGGCGTATGTCCGGCCGCATGACCTGAGCGTCGCGCGCTACACGCCGGGTGCCGCTGGGATCGTCGCGACGTTGACGCGAGCCATCGTCGTCGGACCGACCGCGCGGCTGGAACTTGAACCCGTCGGATCGAATCCAGACAATCCGGGCTCCGGAACCATCATCGAAGCGCAACTTCCTGCGCAGCAGTTCCGGGACTTGGGTTTGCACGAGGGCGACACGGTCGTCGCCACGCCGCGCAAGGCCAAGGTGTTCGTTGAAGAAGAGTGGGTTTCCCCTTGATCGATTGGTACTTCGGCGCACCGCGCCGCGCCTATGCGCTGATTTGCCTGGCCTGCGTTGCGATGCTGGCCTTCGGCCTGTACCTGCAGCACGTGGTCGGCCTCGAGCCGTGCCCGATGTGCATCGTGCAGCGATACGCGCTGGTGCTGGTGGCGTTGTTCTCGGCGCTGGCGGCCGCGACGAACAAGAAGGGCGTGCAGGTCGCCGGCGGCCTGTTGATGCTGCTGTCTGCGCTGGCCGGTGGCTACACCGCGGCGCAACAGAGCTGGTTGCAGTGGTATCCGCCCGAAGTGGTTTCTTGCGGCCGCGACTTCTACGGAATGATCGAGACCTTTCCGCTGAAGCGCGCACTGCCGATGATCTTTCGCGGCGGTGGCGATTGCTCGCAGATCGACTGGACCTTTCTGAAGCTGTCGATCGCCAACTGGTCGTTCATCGCATTCGTGGGCTTCACGGTGCTTGCCCTGATATTGCTGGCCCGCCGCGGCGGGCCGCGTGCTTACAGCGGCAGGGTGTCGAAGGCGGCGTAAGCCGTCGCAAGCCACGCCTTCACGCGCTGGCGTTCCAGCAGGCCCAGCGCGTGCGGGCCTTCGCGGTCGTTGACCGCTTTCCAGAAGCTGCTGTTCTGCGCGTCGATTTTGCGCATGCTCGCATCGTGCAGGCGCGGCATCGCGATGACCAGCGCGTTGTGTCGCTGGGCCTTCGACAGCGACTGCGACGCCAGCAACATCCCGAAGTCGCTGCCGCGGCCGTAGTTCTGCACCACGATGTAGTTGGGGCGGTCGCCGAAGGTGTCGATCAGCGTGCCGAGCAGGTCGGTCGAGTCCTTGCCGTCGTCCAGCACATGCCAAAAGTTGACGGTCACGCCGATGTCCTTGAAGACATCGAAAAGCGCCGATTCCTTGATCCAGCGTGACAGCGGTGCCAGCGTCTGCGCAGCCAGGTCGACGATCACGTTTTGCTGGGGATTGTGCTCAAAGCCGTTGACGACTGTGTCGAGCCCTTCGAAGCTGTCGACCACCACCGGCGACGCAAAGCCTTCGTAGAAACGGGTGAAGGAACTGTGCGAACGGTCGGTGTCGAAGCCGACGAAGGGACGGCTGTGGTCGATGAAGTACTGCGCGAGCACCCGTGCCGTGACCGACTTGCCGACGCCGCCTTTTTCGCCGCCGATGAAATTGATCGAGCTCATGGGTGTGCCTGGAAAAGTTGGGGTTAGGGGGTGGAGCAAGGCTTTATTTTAGAGGCCGAAGCGACATGGCTTCAGGGCTTGGCCATCGCAAAGAATGGCCCGAGGCTGCCGAGAATCCAGTTCTGGCTGAAGTCGAGCGCGGCACGTCGGTACTTCTCGTCGGCCTGCGCCGCCATCAGGTCGAGTCGCGCCGTCACCTTGGAGAGCTCACGGTCGGCCACCAGGTTGCGACCACGCTCGCTGATCTCGGTGGCAAGCAGCAACGGCTGGCCGTCCGGACCGGTCTTCGAGCCGAGTAACCACAGCGAAATTTCGATGTTGCGGGCTGCCCGGTAGGCGTTCTCGGCATTGACGCCATCGATCATCGTTTGTTCCCAGGTGTCGCCGTTGGCCTGCTTCAACATGGAGGCCCAGCCAATCACCAACGCCGCCACCCGGTCGCCCGTGTAAGGCTGCGGCGTGGTCTCGAAGCCGAGCCGGATCGCGTCGATGCCTCTTGCGCCTTTCAACTCAGGCAACGGCTTGTCCTGCATCACCGCGTCCCATGTGCGCTGGATGGCGTCGTCGGCGCTCGGCGCCCATTTGCGCCACTCGCGCGGGTTGCGACGGTACAGGCTGAGTTGCACGCGACGGATCGATTGCAGGTTGTCGCGCAGCGCCAGGTTGGCGACGCGATTGGCGCCGGTCTGCATCCACTCCTGTCCGCCGTACGGCTCGGCGCGCTGGGTCGAATTGAAGCTGCTGCAACCGGCCAGAACCAGCGACAACGCCGTGACGGCCAGCATCGCGGGGCGACGCGCTGAAAGGGGTGTCTTTGGGAGTTCTCTCATGGGTGCGCACGTTATCATCGACCTTCCGGGTAGCAGCGCGCAACCTCGCGTTTTTCCTTACAAATCAACACCTTGGCACCCAGGCCAACACGTCGTGCGTCTCAATTCAATCAAGCTTTCAGGCTTCAAGTCGTTCGCCGAACCCACCAACTTTTTGCTGCCAGGCCAACTCGTGGGCGTCGTCGGCCCCAACGGCTGCGGCAAGTCGAACATCATGGATGCGGTGCGCTGGGTGCTCGGCGAATCGCGTGCGTCGGAGTTGCGCGGCGAATCGATGCAGGACGTGATTTTCAACGGCACCACGACCCGCAAGCAGGCCAGCCGTTCGAGCGTCGAGCTGGTGTTCGACAACGCCGACCATCGCGCCGGCGGCCAGTGGGCACAGTTCACAGAGATCGCGGTCAAGCGCGTGCTCACCCGTGACGGCACCAGCAGCTACTACATCAACAACCAGCCGGTGCGCCGGCGCGACGTGCAGGACGTGTTCCTCGGTACCGGGCTCGGACCGCGTGCCTACGCCATCATCGGCCAGGGCACGATCAGCCGGATCATCGAGTCGAAACCCGAAGAGTTGCGCCTGTTCCTCGAAGAAGCTGCCGGTGTGTCGAAGTACAAGGAGCGCCGCCGCGAGACCGAGAACCGCCTGGGCGACACCCGAGAAAACCTGACTCGCGTCGAAGACATCCTGCGCGAACTCAATGCCAATCTCGAGCGCCTCGAAAAGCAGGCAGAGGTCGCGGCGCGCTACAACCAGCTGCAGGGCGATGCCACCCGAAAGCAACATCAGCTGTGGTTTTTGAAGCGAACCGAAAGCGAAGCGGACCAGGCCAAGGTCAAGGCCGACGCCGCAAAGGCAGTGAACGATCTCGAGTCGCGCATGGCCGACTTGCGGCACATCGAGGCCGAACTCGAAACCGTTCGGCAAGCGCACTATGCGGCCGGCGACCAGGTCAACCAGGCGCAGGGCAAGCTCTACGAAGCAAGCGGCGAAGTCGGCCGGCTCGAAGGGGAAATCCGCTTCGTTGTCGAAGGCCGCCAGCGTGTCGAGCAGCGGCTCGTTCAACTGCGCGAACAGATCGGGCAATGGGGCACGCGCCGCGCCGATGCGGCGGCCGAAATAGAAACGCTGGCCGACCAGGGTGTGGCGGCCGAGGAGCAGGCCATCACGCTGGCGGCGCAACTGGAAGACCACGACACGCGCCTGCCGGAGCTTGAAGAGGCACAGCAGCGTGCACAGGCCGAAGCCAACGCCCAGCGCGCCACGGTCGTGCAGGTGCAGCAGCAGATTCAGGTGCTGGCCGCCGACCAGCGCAACATCGAAGACCAGTCCCGCCAACTGACGCTGCGCAGCGAAAAACTGCGCACCGACAAGAACGCGCTCGCAGCGCCCGATGATGCAAAGCTGGGCGATTTGCAAGCACAACACGAGAGCGCACAAGAAGCCGCGACCGAAGCCGATGCTCGCTTGCAGGATCTGCAGGACAGCGTACCGCAGCTCGACGACGACCGCCGCACGCGGCAGCAAGCCGTCAACACCGAGGGCGCGCGCCAAGCCGATCTTTCGGCGCGCCTTGAAGCGTTGCGCGCACTGCAGGAGAAGGTCAAGACCGATGGCAAGCTCGCGCCGTGGCTCGCCAAGCACGGCCTCGACGGCATGCAGGGCTTGTGGAGTCGCATCCACATCGAACAGGGTTGGGAAAACGCGCTCGAATCCGCGTTGCGCGAGCGCATGGGCGCGCTCGAAGTCAGCCGGCTCGACATGGTTCGCGCGTTCGGTGCCGATGCGCCGCCGGCCAAGCTGGCCTTCTACAGCCCGCCGTCGGCCGGCGTGCCGCAAGGGCAGGGCACGTTGCCCCGATTGTCCGAGCTGCTGCGCCTCAACGATGCAGGATTGCAGGCCTTGCTGGTCGAATGGCTGCACGGTTGCTACACCGCGCAGAGCTTCGAAGAAGCGCTCGCCTTGCGCGAAAAGCTGCAGCCCGGCGACGTGGTCTACGTGAAGAGCGGCCATTCCGTTTCGCTGCACAGCGTCAGCTTTTATGCGCAGGATTCGGAGCAGGCCGGCTTGCTCGCGCGCCAGCAGGAGATCGAGAACCTGGAGCGGCAGTTGCGCGCCCAGACGCTCATCAACGAAGACGCACGCACCGCTTTGGTCCGGGCCGAAGCCGCCTATGCCGACGCCGCTTCCCGACTGGTCACCGCGCGCCGCGAAGCCGCCGAGACGCAATCGCGCGCGCACGAGCTTCAGGTCGAAACGCTGCGCCTGTCGCAACTTGCCGAGCAGACCCGTGCGCGCAGCGAGCAGTTGGCAACCGACCTCGGCGAAGTCGATGCGCAACTCGATGAACTGCAGGAGAAGCGCGTGACGGCCGAGTCGCGCTTCGAGGAACTCGACATGCAGCTGGCCGACAGCCAGGAGCGGCATGCGCAACTCGACGAGTACGTAATAGAGGCGGGCAGGGCGCTCACCGCTGCGCGGGAGCAGCACCGCAGCCTGGAGCGCCAGGCACAAGAAGCCACGTTCTCGCAGCGCACGCTCGAAGCGCGGCGCGGCGAACTCAATCGCGCGATCGAAACGGCTGCGCAGCAGAACGTCGCGCTGGCCGACGAAGAAGAGCGCGCCAGGGCCGAGTTCGGCCGGCTCTCCGATGCGGCGGCGCAGGCCGGCCTGCAGGACGCGCTGTCGCTCAAGCTGGAACGCGAGACATCCCTCGGCGCCACGCGCAGCCAGTACGACGACCTCACGCTCAGGCTGCGCGCCAGCGACGAACGGCGCCTGACGCTCGAACGCGAGCTCGATCCGCTGCGTCAACGCATCACCGAATTCCAGCTGAAGGAACAGGCGGCGCGCCTCGGCTCCGAGCAATATCAGCAGCTGTTGGCCGATGCCGAAGCCGACCTCGATGCCATCGCGCTGTCGATCGAAACCGACAAGGTGCGCATCCCCGGCATGCAGGCCGAAATCGATCGGCTGCATCGCGAAGTCGCTGCCCTCGGCGCGGTCAATCTGGCAGCACTCGACGAGCTGGCGACGGCCAGCGAGCGCAAGATTTTTCTCGATGCGCAATCGGCCGACCTGAACGAAGCCATCGGCACGCTCGAAGATGCGATCCGAAAGATCGATGGCGAGACGCGTGAACTGCTCGGCGGTACGTTCAAGATCGTCAACGAGCACTTCGGCCGCATGTTCCCCGAGCTGTTTGGCGGCGGCAACGCGCGCCTCGTGATGACCGGCGACGAGATTCTGGATGCGGGCGTGCAGGTGCTGGCGCAGCCGCCAGGCAAGAAGAACCAGACCATCCATTTGTTGTCTGGCGGCGAGAAAGCGCTGACAGCGATCGCGCTGGTTTTCGCGATCTTCCAGCTCAACCCGGCGCCGTTCTGCCTTCTGGACGAAGTCGATGCACCGCTCGACGACGCCAACACCGAGCGCTATGCCAAACTCGTTACCGCCATGAGCCGCGAGACCCAGTTCCTTTTCATCAGCCACAACAAGATCGCCATGGAAATGGCCGAGCAACTGATCGGGGTGACCATGCAGGAGCAGGGCGTGTCGCGCATCGTGGCAGTCGATATGGACGCTGCGGTGTCCATGGTCGAAGCGGCTTGAAAGCGAACAGACTATGAGCAGTCTCACGATCGCGCTGGCGATTCTCGGCGGTTTGTTTCTCGCGGCCGTCATCGGCTACGACGCTTGGATGTCGCGCCGCAATTCTCCGAGGCAACCCGACAACGTCGATGGCGAGCCGTACCGCGCGACGATGCCGGCGTCGCTTTCGCCGGAAGACCCGGTGCGCTATGTCGAACCGCATCAGGTGCCGGGCAACGAGCGGCACGAGCCGTTGTTCGACCCCGATCTACCAGCGCCGGCCGCGTTACCGATTCCATCGGCGGACCGCCGCGGAGGGCTCGATCCGCTGATCGACGTCATCGCGCCGGTGTCGCTCGATGGGCTGGCGTCCGGCGATGCCGCTATTGCCGCGATGCCATCGACACGCCGTGCCGGCAGCAAGCCGGTCGCGGTCGAGGGCCTCAACGAACACACCGGCGAATGGGAGCTGCCGGCGCCGGGCCAGCGCTACGGCGCTTTCCAGGTCGGCGTGCAATTGGCCAACCGCACTGGGGCGCTGAACGAGATCGAGTATTCGGAGTTCGTCGTCAAGGCGCAGGCTTTCGCCGACGCGCTCAACGGCGCACCGGAATTTCCGGAAATGCTCGACGAGGTGGCGCGCGCTCGCGAACTCGACCAGTTCGCCAGCGCGCACGACGCCCAACTCGGCTTCGTGCTGCGTGCGCTGCATGCTGCGTGGAGCCCCGGCTACGTGCAGCAGAACGCGGCGCGGCTCGGTTTCGTTGCCGGCATGATTCCAGGGCGCATGGTGTTGCCGACGTCGGAAGTCGGCTTGCCGCCGATCCTCGGCCTGTCTTTCGACACGCAGGCCGCCCTGGCCGACGACCCGGCGCAGTCGGCCATTCGCGAACTGACACTGAGCCTCGACGTGCCCCAGGTCGACCGCGGCGAGCGTCCCTTCGAACGCATGCGGGAAGCTGCAGCGACGCTGGCGCGCGAGATGGACGGTGTGGTCACCGATGGCGATGGCCAGCTGCTGCGCGACGACACGATGGACGTGATCGGCGCCGACCTCGAGCAGCTGTACGACACGCTCGAATCGCGCGACTTGGCGGCCGGCACGCCGTTAGCACGCAGGCTGTTCAGCTAAGCCCACGGACTTTTTCGAACGACTCCCGGAGACATACGATGACGAAGCGCGATCAGGCCGCAAAGGAGGCCGAACGCGACCCCGCAAATCAAGCGGCAGCGCTGACTGAAAAGCTGCGCCATCATGCGCACCTGTACTACGTGCTGGATGCGCCCGAGCTGCCCGACGCCGAGTACGACAAGCTGTTCCAGCGGCTGCAAGCGATCGAAGCCGAACATCCCGAGCTCCGAGCGCCCGATTCGCCAACGCAGCGCGTGGGCGGCAAGGTGCTCGAAGGCTTCGTCAAGGTCCGCCACAGCGTGCCGATGCTGTCGATTCGCACCGAGACCGACATCACCTCGACCGGCGCCAACGCTTTCGACGCGCGCGTGCGGCGCGAACTCGGCCTGGCCGAAGACGCGGCGCAGATCGCTTATGTGTGCGAGCTCAAGTTCGACGGCCTGGCCATCAACCTGCGCTACGAACACGGCGTGCTGGTGCAGGCCGCGACGCGCGGCGACGGCGAAGTGGGCGAAGAGGTCACGCAGAACATCCGCACGGTTCAGCAGATTCCTCTGAGGCTTGCCGGCGAGGCGCCCCCGCCACCGGTGGTCGAAGTGCGCGGCGAGGTCTACATGAAGCGCGCCGATTTCGACGCGCTGAACGAGCGCCAGCGCGGGAAGATCGCGGCCGGTCAGAAGAACGAAAAAGTGTTCGTCAATCCGCGCAACGCCGCGGCCGGGGCGGTGCGGCAACTCGATCCCGCCATCGCAGCCGCCCGGCCGTTGAGCTTCTTCGCGTACGGCCTGGGTGAGGTTTCGCCACCCGAACTAGGCGGCCCCGATTGCCCGACGCAATTCGACTGGCTGCAGCAGTTTCATTCGTGGGGATTTCCGGTCGCGACGCAGACGACGCGTGCCAGCGGTGCCGTCGAACTCATCGCGTTTCACGAGAACATCGGGCGGCAGCGCGATGCCTTGCCATACGACATCGACGGTGTGGTCTACAAGGTCGACAGCGTCGAGCTCCAGCGGCGGCTGGGCTTCGTATCGCGCGAGCCGCGCTGGGCCGTGGCGCATAAGTACCCGGCACAGGAGCAGTTGACGACGGTGCAGGCGATCGAGATCCAGGTCGGGCGCACCGGCAAGCTCACGCCGGTCGCCAAGCTGGCGCCGGTGTTCGTCGGCGGCGTCACGGTAACCAATGCCACGCTGCACAACGAAGACGAAACGCGGCGCAAGGATGTGCGTGTCGGCGACACGGTGATCGTGCGCCGCGCGGGCGATGTGATTCCGGAAGTCGTGGGACTGGCGCCCGACAGCGCTGCTTTGCCGGACGACCAACGCGGCCCTGTCTTCACCATGCCGCACAAGTGCCCGATCTGCGGCTCCGACGCGGTGCGCGAAGAGGACGAAGTGGACTACCGCTGCACCGGCGGCTTGTTCTGCGCAGCCCAGCGCAAGGAAGCGATATTGCACTTCGCGGCCCGCCGCGCGGTCGAGGTCGAAGGCTTGGGCGACAAGCTGGTCGAGCAGTTGGTCGACGCCAACCTCATCCGTACCTTGCCCGATCTGTACAAGCTCGGTTTCACCACGCTGGTCGGGCTCGATCGCATGGCGGAAAAGTCGGCCAGGAACATCGTCGATGCGCTCGAAAAATCGAAAGAGACGACCTTGCCGCGCTTTTTGTTCGGGCTGGGTGTGCGGCACGTCGGCGAGAGCACCGCGAAGGATCTGGCCAAGCACTTCGGCAAGCTCGACTCGATCATGGACGCCACCGAAGCTGAGCTGCTCGAAGTGAACGATGTCGGCCCGGTGGTCGCGAAAAGTTTGCGAACGTTTTTCGACCAACCGCACAACCGCGAAGTGGTCGAGCAGCTTCGCGCTTGTGGCCTGACCTGGAAAGAGGGCGAGCCCGCGCCGCGCATTGCGCTGCCGCTCGCTGGCAAGACTTTTGTCATCACCGGAACACTGCCGACCCTGAGCCGCGACGAGGCCAAGGACCTGCTGGAGACGGCAGGCGCCAAAGTGGCGGGCTCGGTGAGCAAGAAAACCGACTATGTCGTCGCTGGCGAAGAGGCGGGGAGCAAGCTTGAAAAGGCGCATACGCTCGGTGTCGCGGTGATCGACGAAGCGGCGATGCTCGCGCTGTTGACAAGCGCGGCATGACGTTGGCGTTCGAATGACGCGGATGTGAGGGGCGTGGATGTGAGGGCCGCGGATGTGAGAGCGCGGATGTTACGGCTGCTTTACGCAGCGTTACCCAGCTTCACAAAACTCGGGTCAACAACCGCGCAGCGCTCGCGTTGGATGATTCTGAACAGGAGAACCCTCATGAAATATCTGCGTTCGATCGCCATGGCTGCTACAGCCGGCACCATGTTGCTTCTCACCGGCTGCGTGGTCGCGCCTCCGGGCTATCCCGGCTACCAGGGCTACAACGAATACGGGCAGGCGGTTTATGCCCAGCCGGGCCCCGTGGTCGTTCCAGCGCCGGCCATATCTATCGGCATCGGGGGCTACTATCGTGGCGGCGGCTACGACCGTGGTTACTACGGCGGCCGAGGCGGGTACTACGGTCATGGCGGCTGGCGCTGACGTCCCGTTTGGTTGATCGCACATGCGAGCATCCGCTGATAGCGTATGCACAGCCTCACGAAGCACTGTCGCCACCGTCTGGTGCATGAGGAATTCCTGATGAGAACAAGTGTTCGTATTGCAGCTGCCTGGGCTGCGGGTATCGCGGGCGCACTGGCTTTGAGCGGTTGTGCGGTCGCACCGGCCGGCTCCGTGGTGTACACCGACGTGGGCTACCCGGCCTATTCCGCTCCGTACTACGCCGACCCATTTGTCGTCGCGCCGCCGGTGTATCTGGGCCTCTATGGCAACTACGGATATTCCGGCTATTACGGCGGTCGCGGCTACTACGGTGGGCGTCCGGGGTACTGGAACCGTCCCGGCGCGTATGGCCGACCGGGGTATGGTCCAAGGCCAGGCTTCACGCCGCGTCCAGGCTTCGCACCCCGACCCGGTTACGGTGGTGGTGGCCGGCCGGGCTATGGCGGCGGGCGCGGCGGCGGCGGCTTCAGGCGCTGAGCCTCGCGATAATCTCCGCATGGCCACACACGAAATTTTGAAGATGGGCGACCCCCGTTTGCTGCGCATCGCGCTACGGGTGGACGCATTCGATACCGACGAGTTGCACCTGTTGGTGCGCGACATGTTCGAGACCATGCACTCGGTGAGTGGCGCCGGCCTGGCCGCGCCGCAGATTGGCGTCGATCAGCAGCTGGTGATCTTCGGTACCGACGCTGTCAATCCACGCTACCCGGACGCATCGATCGTGCCGCGCACCGTCCTTGTGAACCCCGTCATCACGCCGCTCGGCGATGAAGAAGAAGAGGGTTGGGAGGGCTGCCTTTCGGTGCCGGGCTTGCGCGGCGTGGTGCCGCGCTTCGCCCACATTCGTTACACCGGGTTCGATCCGTACGGCGACCCGATCGACCGCACGGTGAGCGGCTTTCATGCGAGGGTCGTGCAGCACGAGGTCGACCATTTGCTCGGCAAGCTGTACCCGATGCGCGTGCGCGACTTTTCTCGCTTCGGCTTCACCGAGGTTCTGTTTCCAGGCCTCGATGCAAGCGAAGACGACTGACTGTGCCAGCGCAGGAGACTAGTTGAAACGGCCGGTGCGGCCGCCGAGGCTCAAGCCGCCTGCGCCCAGAAAACCGACCGCTACCGCCGCCGCCAGGAACATGCCTTGCAACTCGAGTTGCCAGCCGCCTTGCTTGCTCAGCGCGCTCAGGTCGCCCATGTGCACCAGGTAGATGGCGAACAACATGTTGAGTGCAATGATCCAGGCGGCGGGTCGTGTGAAGAACCCGATGATGATGAGCGCCGGTGCAATGACTTCGCCAATGTAGACGCCATAAGCCAGCAACGGCGGCAAGCCGTGTGACGACAGCTGGCTCGAGACGAAACCGACGCCCCCTTTCAGTTTGGCGATGCCATGCAGCAGGATGAGGATCCCAAGGGCAAGGCGGAGGATCAGTTTGCCGGTGTCATCGCTTCGGGTCATTGGGTTTCTCCGTTATCAGGTTGAGGTGCGAGGATGTTAATGAACTGTGGGGCGCATCCTGCGTACACTGCCAAAAATCGTTCTACGCACTTTTAGGCACTGAATCACAACACCATGAAAAGCATTCGTCCGACGCTCGTACCGGCTGCCGCTGCAGCCCTTTCCATCCTTGCGCTTGGCGCTTCGGTGTCGGCTTTTGCCGGCAAGACGCTCGATGCGGTCAAGCAGCGCGGCACCGTCAAATGCGGCGTCACCAACGGCGTCGCCGGTTTCTCCGCACCGGACACGCAAGGCAACTGGTCGGGCCTCGACGTCGACAGCTGCCGCGCCATTGCGGCGGCGGTGCTGGGTGATCCCAAGAAGGTCGACTTCGTGCCGCTCAATTCGCAGCAGCGCTTTTCCGCCCTGCAGGCCGGCGAGGTCGACATCCTGGCGCGCAATACGACATGGAACCTGACGCGCGATGCCTCGCTCGGCTTCAACTTCACGACGATCAATTACTACGACGGGCAGGGCTTCCTGGTGCCGAAGAAGATCAAGGTGACGAGCGCCAAGCAACTCAAGGGGGCGACCATCTGCACGCAGTCGGGCACCACCAACGAGAAGAACGTGTCGGACTGGTTCAAGGCGCAGAACATCCCGATCAAGACCGTCGTGTTCGAAAGCTTCGAGGCCTCGTTCAAGGCCTTCTTCGCAGGCCGTTGCCAGGCCTTCACGACCGATGCCTCGGCCCTTGCCGGCCTGCGAAACAAGGAGGCGCCCAATGCCGACGACTACCTGATCCTTCCCGAGTTGATCTCCAAGGAACCGCTCGCGCCACTGGTGCGCCGTGGCGACGACGAGTGGTTCGCCATCGCCAAGTGGGTGCCCAACGCGCTCATCGAGGCGGAGGAGGTCGGCATCACGCAGGCCAACATCGACACGCTCAAGACAGACAGCAAAGACCCGGCGCAGCAACGGCTGCTCGGCACCAGCGACGACCTCGGCAAGCTGCTCGGGCTCGACAAGGACTGGTCGTACCGCGCCATCAAGGCGGTCGGCAATTACGGTGAAATCTTCGAACGCAACGTCGGACCCAAGTCGGTGCTGAAGCTGCCGCGCGGCGTCAACAACCTGTGGAGCAAGGGCGGCCTGATGTACGCCCCTCCTGTCCGGTGAAGGGGGCGGCGTCCGGCCGCTGGATCGCCTGGGTCGTTCAGGCCCTGCTGCTCGCCGCCATCGCGGGCGGTGCCGTCTGGCTGGTGTTGCATGCGCTGGGCGTTTTGCGCGCGCGCGGCGTGCAGTCGGGCTTCGATTTTTTGCTTGACCCAGCCGGCTTCGGCATCGGTGAGGGCTGGCTCGATTTCGAGGCGGGGCAACCATACTGGCGCGCTTTTCTGGCGGGACTGATCAACACGCTGCGCGCCGCGGTGCCGGCCTCGATCCTGGCCGTCGTGTTCGGCACGTTGATCGGCATCGGCCGGCTCGCGCCGCACGTGCTGGTGCGCGGCATCTGCGGCGCGTACGTGCAGACGCTGCGCAACATCCCGCTTCTCGTGCAGATGCTGATGCTGTACTTCGCACTCACGCAGCTGCTGCCCGATTCGACCGAAGCCATCGAGCTGGTGCGCGGCGTGTGGCTCAGCAAGGACGGCCTGACGATCCCGTGGCCGGTGCGCGAGGCCGGCGCCTGGTGGCCGTCGCATTTCGACTGGCCCGAGCGCAGCAGTTTCAACGTGACTGGCGGTGCGGCACTTAGCCCGGAATACCTCACGGTGGTGATCGGGCTCGCGGCGTACACGGCCGCGTTCGTCGCGGAGATCGTGCGGGCCGGCATCGGTTCGGTCTCACAAGGTCAGAAGCTCGCTGCGCAGGCGCTCGGCCTCACGCCGCTGCAGCAACTGCGCATCGTCGTACTGCCGCAAGCGCTGCGGGTGATCGTGCCGTCGCTCACAAACCAATTGCTGAGCCTCACGAAGAACTCGTCGCTGGCGGTGGCGGTCGGCTATCCGGAGCTGATGTCGATCGCCAACACATCCTTCAACTCGACCGGCCGCACTTTCGAATGCATCGCCATCATCATGGCGGTCTACCTGGCGTTGTCGTTGTCGATCTCGGGCGCGATGAATTTTTACAATGCGCGGGTTGCGTTGCGGGGGTGGCAATGAACGACCGGATCGCCTGGCGCAGCGAACTGTTCGGCTCGCCGGTGCGAAGCGTGTTCACGGTCGTGCTGCTGGCGTTGTTCGCATGGGTCGGCGTATACGTGTTCGACTGGGCCGTGTTGCACGCGGTGTTCCGACCCGACGCCGAGGCCTGTCGAGCGGCCGGCCATCACGGTGCCTGCTGGGGCGTGATCGCCGAAAAATGGCGCCCCATTCTGTTCGGCCGCTATCCGTACGAAGACCAATGGCGTCCCGCTGTCGCCGTTGCCGTGCTGACCACGACGACGCTGCTGAGTGCCTGGCCGCGCAGCTGGCGCGTCTGGCTGCTGCCGCTGTGGGTCGTCACGCTGGTGGTTTTCGTGGTGCTGATGCGCGGTGGCTGGCTCGGCCTTGTCTACGTGCCGACCAGCCGTTGGGGTGGCCTTCCGCTCACCATCAGCCTGGCGGTGGTCAGTCTGGCGCTGGCCTTTCCGCTGGCGTTGCTGCTGGCTTTGGGGCGCCGCTCCAAATGGCCTGTGGTGCGCACCTTGAGCGCTACCTATATCGAGCTGGTGCGCGGCGTGCCGTTGATCTCGGTGTTGTTCATGGCGTCGTTTTTGCTGCCGCTGCTGTGGCCTTCGGGATGGCAGCCCGACGTGCTGGTGCGCGTGCTGGCTGGCCTGGCGTTGTTCGTCGCCGCCTACCTGGCGGAGATCATCCGTGGCGGACTGCAGGCGGTGCCGCGCGGGCAGACCGACGTGGCGATGGCGCTGGGCTTCGGCCGCTGGCCGGTGCAGCGCGACATCATCCTGCCGCAAGCGCTGCGACTGGTCGTTCCTGCCCTGACCAACAGCGTGGTCGGCACGTTGAAAGACACCTCGCTCGTGACCATCGTCGGCTTGTTCGAACTGACCGGCGCGCTGGGCCTGGCGCTCGGCGGTGATACCACCTGGCGGCCGTTCTACCTCGAAGGCTACCTGTTCCTTGCCGCGGTCTACTGGGTGCTGTGCTTCAGCCTGTCGCGCTACAGCGCGTGGCTGGAACGCCGGCTGTCAACGGGGCGCGACTGACGCGCCAGGCGCAGTGTCTGCGCGGCGTCCGATTCGGTCTGTTCAGTCGCCCAGCGCCTGGTCCACCACCGTCTGCGCCTCACCCAGAATCCGCTGCAAATGCGCTTCACCCAGGAAGCTCTCGCCGTAGATCTTGTAGATGTTCTCGGTGCCCGAAGGCCGTGCCGCGAACCAGCCGTTCTCGGTCATGACCTTGACGCCGCCCAACGCTGCGCCGTTGCCCGGTGCGTTGCTCAAGACGTTCACGACTTTTTCCCCGGCCAGTTGCGTGGAGGTGATCTGCGCTGGCGACAACGTCGACAGGCGCTTCTTTTGCGCCGGCGTGGCGGCCGCATCGACTCGATCAGACACCGGCTTGCCGAGCGCGGCGGTCAACTCGGCATAGCGCTCGCCCGGGTCGCGCCCGGTCTGCGCCTTGATCTCGCCAGAGAGCAGGGCGGCGATGAGTCCGTCCTTGTCGGTCGTCCAGACCGCGCCATCGCGACGCAGAAAGGTCGCGCCGGCGCTCTCCTCGCCGCCGAAGCCGAGCGAACCGTCGACCAGTCCGTCGACGAACCACTTGAAGCCGACCGGCACCTCGTACACCTTGCGGCCCACGCTCGCAGCCACGCGGTCGATCATGCTGCTGCTGACCAGCGTCTTGCCGACGGACGCCGATGCCGACCAATGCGGGCGGTGCGTGAAGAGGTAATCGACCATCACCGCCAGGTAACTGTTCGGCTGCATCAGGCCCGACGTGCGCGTGACGATGCCGTGACGGTCGTGGTCGGTGTCGCAGGCGAAGATGATCGGAAAGCGCTCCTTGTGTTCCACCAGGCTGTGCATCGCGTAGGGCGACGACGGGTCCATGCGGATGCGCCCGTCCCAGTCGAGCGACATGAAGCGAAACCGCGGGTCGACCTCGGGGTTGAGCACTGTCAGCTTGAGCTTGTAGCGCGCGCCGATGGCCGCCCAGTAGTTGACGCCGGCACCGCCGAGCGGGTCGACGCCCATCTCGACTTCGGCACCGCGGATGGCGTCCATGTCGATCACGCTGGCGAGGTCTTCGACGTAATTGTTGAGGAAGTCATGGCGATGCGTGGTCGATGCTTTAAGCGCCTGCGCCAGCGGCATCCGCTTCACGCCGGCAAGTCCGTTGGCCAGCATCGCGTTGGCTGCAGCCTCGACCGCCGACGTGATGTCGGTGCCGGCGGGTCCCCCGTTCGGCGGGTTGTATTTGAAGCCGCCACTCTCGGGCGGATTGTGCGAGGGCGACACCACGATACCGTCGGCCAGCCCGCTGCCCGGGCCGATTTTTCGACCGCGGTTGTACACCAGGATGGCGTGCGACACGGCCGGCGTCGGCGTGTACTCGTCGTCTTTCGACAGCATCAGCTCGACGCCATTCGCGGCCAGCACTTCCACCGCACTGGCGAACGCCGGCGTCGACAGCGCATGCGTGTCGATGCCCAGAAACAAAGGGCCGTCGATGCCCTTTTGCTTCCGAAAGTCGCAGATGGCCTGCGTGATCGCCAGCACATGCCACTCGTTGAACGAGTCGTCGAAAGACGAGCCGCGATGGCCCGAAGTACCGAAGGCCACGCGCTGCGCCGCCACCGACGCATCGGGCCGGCCGCTGTAGTAGGCCGAGACGAGCCGCGGCACATTGACCAGCGAAGCGTACGGTGCCGGCTGGCCGGCGAGGGGGCTGATGTTCTGGCTCATGTCATGTCTCCGGTCATGTCTCCGGCAAAGCCGGCCACTGGTAGTCGACGAGATCGCCGATGCGCTCGACGGTGATGTCGGCAGGCGCATAGGCGGCAAGGGCTTGCGTGTCGAGCGCGTAATGGCCCTGGCGCACGAAAACGGTGGTCAGGCGCGCACCCCAAACGGCCTTCATGGCCGACAGGATGCGCAGCTTGTCGTCGATCATCACGTAGTGCCGGGCAGGGTAGGCCGCGGAGATGGCGTCCAGCATCTGCTCTTTGTGCACGTAGATCAGGACGCGGCCTTCGACGGCGTCCCAGAGCGCAGCCTGTTGCACTTTGCGCGGTTGAAAGACGACATCGCCGTCCGACACGATGGCGACAGGGCCGCGTTGCCGAAGCGCCTTCAGCGCATCCAGTGCGCCCGGATACACACGGTCGGCGAACGGATAGTCGATCAGGTAGCCGGACATCAGCAGCAAGCGCGAGTCCTTCATGCCACGCAGGCTCTCGTCGTTGCGATAGTGCTGCAGCGCGCCGAGGTAATCGACGTAGCCAAGCTCGGTCCGCAGCGTTTCCAGCGTTTCCCAGTAACGATCGGCGCTGGCCATGCCGAACGCCTCTTCGAGATGTTGCCGCAGGTCGGCAATGATCCGGTCATTGTCGAGCAGCGTGTTGTCGACATCGATGAGGTAGACGGTGTCGGTGGGCTCGGTCATCGAAATAACTCCGGAATGTTCGGTGGCTGATCAGGGCGCGAGCGCTTCGAGCAACTCGGTCTGGATGGCCAGCTGGGCGCGCTGGCCCTGCAGCTCGGGGCCGCTGATCAAAAAGCTGTCTTCCACCCGCTCGCCCAGGGTCGTAACCTTGGCGAGTTGCAGATTCAGGTGATGGTGCGCCAGCACCCGTGCCACCGAATACAACAGGCCTGCACGGTCACTCGCCGAGATGTTGAGAACCCAGCGCTGCGCCTTGTCGTCCGGCACCAGGCTGATGCGCGGGTTGATTGGAAAGCTGCGCACGCGGCGCGACACGCGCCCCTTGCTCGGCGCGGGCAGGGGTCCGGTTTCTTCGAGCGCCTTGGCGAGGCCCGTCTCGACCATGCTCATCAGGTCGCGGTAGTGCTCCGGCGCGAAGGCGGTCACGATCTGGAAGGTATCGAGCGCGTAGCCGTTGCTCGTGGTGTGGACCTTGGCGTCGATGATGCTGAACGACGACTGGTCGAAGTAGCCGCAGATGCGCACGAACAGATCGGGCTGGTCGGGCGTGTACACGACCACCTGCAGTCCCTCGCCGATGGGCGACAGCCGAGCCCGCACGATGGGCTGCGTCGACGGATCGATCGGCACCCCGCGCATCGGCACGTGACGCGACAGCTGCTTGGCATGCCAGGCAATTTCCGACGCGTCGTGCCGCATGAAGTAGCCGACGTCGAGCGTCTCCCACAGTGCCTTGTGCGACTCGAAACGCTCCGCATACAAAGCCAGTTGCACCAGGGCGTCGTGCTTGCGCGCTTCGATCTCGGCACCCGCATCCGGCATGTGGCCGCCGAGCGTACGCAGCGTGGCGCGGTACAGGTCTTCGAGCAGCTTGCCTTTCCACGCGTTCCAGACACGCGGCGAGGTGCCGCGGATGTCGGCGATGGTCAGCAGGTAGAGGCCGGTCAGGTAACGCTCGCTGCCGACACGCTTGGCGAAAGCGCCGATCACTTCCGCGTCGCTCAGGTCCTGCTTTTGCGCGACCGTGCTCATGGTCAGGTGCTCGGTCACCAGAAATTCGATGAGCTTCGTGTCTTCGCGGCCGATGTCGTGCTGCTGGCAAAAACGCCGCACGTCGCGCGCACCGAGCGTGGAGTGATCGCCGCCGCGGCCCTTGGCGATGTCGTGGTACACGGCCGCCACATAGAGCACCCACGGCTTGTCCCAGCCGGCCGCGAGCTGCGAACAAAACGGGTACTCGTGCGCGTGCTCGGCCACGAAAAAGCGCCTTACGTTTCGCAGCACCATGAGGATGTGCTGGTCGACCGTGTAGACGTGGAACAGGTCGTGCTGCATCTGCCCGACGATGCTCCGGAACACGCGCAGGTAGCGGCCCAGCACCGACGTCTGGTTCATCAGCCGCATCGCGTGCGTGATGCCGCGCGGCTCCAGCAGCATGCGCATGAAGGTGATGTGATTCACCCTGTCGTTGCGAAACTTGCTGTCCATGACGCGGCGCGCGTTGTACAGCGCCCGCAGCGTGCGCGGCGAAAGGCCATTCACTCCGATGGTCTTCTGATACAGCAGGAACGTTTCGAGAATCGCGTGCGGATCGCGCTGGTACAGGTCGTCGCTGGCGATCTCGATCAACCCGCCTTTCTCGAAGAAGCGGTCGTTGATACGGGTTGGCTGATCGGCCTGCGGCTGCAGTCGCTCGGCGATGTTGAGCAGCATGATCTGGTTCAGCTGCGTCACCGCCTTGGCCGCCCAGTAATAGCGCCGCATCAGCGCCTCGCTGGCCTTGCGCTGCGAAATGCCCTCGTAGCCGAAGGTGGCTGCCACGGCCGTCTGCAAGTCGAACACCAGCCGGTCTTCGCGCCGGTTGGCGATCACGTGAAGGCGCGCGCGAATCAGGCTGAGCAGCGCCTCGTTGCGCTTGATCTGCTGAACTTCGAAAACGGTCGCCAAGCCGCTTTTGGCGAGGTCGTCCCAGCGACTGCCGAAGCCGGCCGCCTTGGTCATCCACAGAATGGTCTGCAGGTCGCGCAGCCCTCCCGGCGATTCCTTGCAGTTGGGTTCCAGCGCGTAGGGCGTGTTGTCGTACTTTTGATGCCGATGCCGCATTTCTTGCGACTTGGCAGCGAAGAAAGCCTGCGGGTCGATGGCCGCCGTGAAGCGTTTGCGAAAGCTGGTGTAGAGCTTCTTGTCGCCGGCAATCAGCCGCGATTCGAGCAGCGACGTCTGCACCGTGACGTCTTTTTCGGCCTCACCCAAGCATTCGTCGATGGTGCGAACGCTCGACCCGATCTCGAGACCGGCATCCCAGCAGCGGCCGATAAAAGCCTCGATGCGGCCGGGGTCGATGGAGTCGGCATGGCTGGCCGGCAGCAACAACAGCACATCGACATCGGAATACGGAAAGAGCTCGCCGCGACCGAAACCGCCGACGGCTGCCAGCACCAGCTCATTGCCGAAATCAGCGTCTTGCCAGAGCATGCGCAGCGTCTCGTCGGCCAATGCCGACAGCTGGCGCAACACACCGTGCACGCTGCGGGTCGGTGCGCGGGCAAAGCGCAGCGTGTCGAACAGGGCGAGCTTGTCTGCGCGATACGACTCGCGCAGCATCCCCACGTCGATGTTCGGAGCTTCGATCACACCATGTCGGTCGAACGGGCTGTCATCGATCAGGTTTTGGTGGCGGTGACGAACGAAGGCGGCGGCGGGCTGCCGGCCGACAGGGTCAGCACCTCGTAGCCGGTTTCGGTCACCAGCACCGAATGCTCCCACTGCGCCGACAACGAATGATCGCGCGTGACGATGGTCCAGCCGTCGTACTGGCCGGCCTTGGCGTCTTCCTTGATGTCACGCCTGCCGGCGTTGATCATCGGCTCGATGGTGAAGATCATGCCGGGCTTGAGTTCTTCCATGGTGCCGGGGCGGCCATAGTGCAGCACCTGCGGTTCTTCATGAAAGTGCCGGCCGACACCGTGTCCGCAAAACTCGCGGACGATCGAGAAACCATGCCCTTCAGCGAACTTTTGAATGGCGTGCCCGACGTCTCCCAAATGCGCGCCGGGACGCACCTGCAGGATGCCGTGCCACATCGCGTCGTAGGTGATGGCGCACAGGCGCTTGGCCGCGATCGACGCGTCGCCAATCACGAACATCCGGCTGTTGTCACCGAACCAACCGTCCTTGACGACGGTGACGTCGATGTTCATGACGTCGCCCTTCTTGAGGGGCTTGTCGTTCGGGATGCCGTGGCAGACCACGTGATTGACCGAGGTACACAGCGATTTAGGGAAGGGCACGCTGCTGGCGCCCATGTAGCCGACTGTCGCGGAGGTGGTGCCTTGCTTGACCATGTACTCGGCCGCCAGGCGGTCGATTTCGTTGGTCGTGATGCCGGGCTGAATGAAGGGCGTGAGGTAGTCCAGCACCTCGGAGCCCAGCCTGCCGGCCACGCGCATCGCGGCAATGCCTTCGGCGTTGTTGTAGGTAATGCTCATGTCCGAATTATCCCATCGGCCCCCCGTTAAACTTGAAGGCTCATGCGGATGGCCCCAGTCAGCGGCCATCCGGTCTGAAGTTCTTCTTTGTTCTTCCTTTTCTCCGGTCGGTCTCCCGGCCCAGGCCATCATCGTGACGCAGTCCGTTCCCACCGCCACTTCTTTAGTGACTCCTGTCGTGACCTTGTTCGAGGGCGGGACCGCACTCAGTGACTTTCGAGCGCGCCAGTTGCTGCCCCGGCTGCAGGCCATCGAGCCGAAGATCGACGGGTTTGCCGCGCGATTCGTGCACCTGGTCGTCACCGACACCACGCCGACGGCCGCGGAGCGCGAGCATCTGGCGGCATTGCTGACCTACGGCGAGCCCTTCCTGGCGCCGAAAAGTTCCACCACGCTGGTCGTCACCCCGCGGCTCGGTACGGTCTCGCCGTGGGCTTCGAAAGCGACCGACATCGCGCATAACTGCGGGCTCGCGCTACGCCGCGTCGAGCGCGTCACGCAATACCACTTGAGTTTGAAATCACCCCTCATCGGCAAGGCGCCGGTGCTCGGCGACGAAAAGCTGGTGGCGGTCGCCGCGCTGCTGCACGACCGCATGACCGAGTCGGTGCTGCCCGGCGTCGAAGGTGCTGCCGCACTGTTCGCGGAACTGCCAGCGCAGCCAATGGTTCAGGTCGACGTGCTGGTCGGGGGCAGGGCCGCACTGGCCGCAGCCAACACGACCTTCGGCCTGGCCCTGGCCGACGACGAAATCGACTACCTGGTCGACGCCTTCACCAAGCTCGGGCGCAACCCGAGCGACGTCGAGCTGATGATGTTCGCGCAGGCCAACAGCGAGCACTGCCGCCACAAGATCTTCAATGCCGACTTCACCATCGACGGCAAGGCGCAGCCTCAAAGCCTGTTCTCGATGATTCGCCACACGGAGAAGCAGAACCCTCAGCACACGGTGGTGGCGTATTCAGACAACGCCTCGGTGATGGAAGGCTCGCACATCGAGCGCTTCATGGCCGACGCTTCCGGTAGCTACCAGAAGGACGACGCATTGCACCACGTGCTGATGAAGGTCGAGACCCACAACCATCCGACCGCCATTTCTCCATTTCCGGGCGCATCGACAGGTGCGGGCGGTGAAATCCGCGACGAGGGCGCGACCGGCCGGGGCTCCAAGCCCAAGGCCGGCCTGACCGGCTTTACCGTGTCGACGCTGTGGCCCGAGGCCGCCGCCCAGTATGGCAAGCCGGAGCACATCGCGAGCCCGCTGCAGATCATGACGGAGGGTCCGCTGGGCGGCGCCGCGTTCAATAACGAATTCGGCCGGCCCAATCTGCTCGGCTACTTCCGTGAGTACGAGCAGGCGATCGCCAGCGACGTCGACACGGTGCAACGGGGTTATCACAAGCCGATCATGATCGCCGGCGGCCTCGGCAGCATCGACGCCATCCAGACCAAGAAGATCCTGTTTCCGGCTGGCTCGCTGCTGATCCAGCTCGGCGGCCCCGGCATGCGCATCGGCATGGGCGGCAGCGCCGCGAGCTCGATGGCGACTGGCGCCAACGCGGCGCAACTCGACTTCGACTCTGTGCAGCGCGGCAATCCGGAGATCGAGCGGCGCGCGCAGGAGGTCATCAACCATTGCTGGCAGCAGGGCGCGGCCAACCCGATCCTTGCGATCCACGATGTGGGCGCCGGCGGCCTGAGCAATGCATTCCCCGAACTGAGTAACGATGCCGGCCGCGGCGCTCGCTTCGACCTGCGTGCGGTACCGCTCGAAGAGTCCGGCATGGCGCCTAAAGAAATCTGGTGCAACGAAAGCCAGGAGCGCTACGTGCTGGCGATTGCGCCGGAATCGCTCGAAGTCTTCAAGGCGTTTTGTGAACGGGAGAGGTGTCCGTTTTCGGTCGTGGGCGTGGCGACCGAGTCGCGGCAGCTGATCGTGGCCGATGAAAGCGCAGCAACCGAGCCGGTCGACATGCCTATGGACGTCCTCCTTGGCAAGCCCCCCAAAATGCACCGCGACGTCAAGTCCGTCGCCCGCCGATTCAAGCCGCTCGAACTTACCGGCGTCGACCTGCAAAAGGCCGCGATCGACGTGCTCTCGCACCCGACCGTAGCCTCGAAGCGCTTCCTCATCACCATCGGCGATCGCACCGTAGGTGGCCTCACGCACCGCGACCAGATGGTCGGTCCGTGGCAGGTGCCGGTGGCGGACTGCGCCGTCACGCTGGCCGACTACAAGGGCTTCGCGGGCGAGGCGATGAGCATGGGCGAGCGCACGCCGCTGGCCGTATACGACGCGCCGGCTTCTGGCCGCATGGCAGTCGGCGAGGCGATAACGAATCTGCTGGCGGCGCCGATCGAGTTGTCGCGCGTCAAGCTGTCTGCCAACTGGATGGCGGCGTGCGGTGAGCCTGGCGAAGACGCGGCGCTGTACGAAACCGTGAAAGCGGTGGGTCTGGAGCTGTGCCCGGCGCTCGGCGTGTCGATTCCGGTAGGCAAGGATTCGCTGTCGATGCGCACGCAGTGGACCGAACCACAAGGCCCCTCCGGTGACGGCGGCGCGAAGAAAAAGGTCACCTCGCCGGTGAGCCTGATCGTCACCGCCTTCGCCACGCTGACCGACGTGCGCGGCACGCTGACGCCGCAGCTCGATGCCATCGAACTCGACACGACGCTGGTGCTGATCGACCTCGGGCGCGGCCAACACCGCATGGCCGGCAGCATCCTTTCGCAAACGCTCGGCCAGAGCGGCGACGTGGTGCCCGACCTGGACGATCCCGCGCAGCTGGTCGCACTGGTCAACGCGGTGAACGCCTTGCGTGCCGACGGCAAGATCCTGGCGATGCACGATCGCAGCGATGGCGGGCTGTTCGCTGCCGCCTGCGAGATGGCGTTCGCAGGGCACGTGGGCGTGTCGCTCAACGTCGACATGCTGGTCACCGAAGGCGATGGCATTTCGGACAGCCGCATGGAGACGGGTGACGCGAAGAACTGGGCGACGCAAGTGAGCGCACGGCGCGAGGAGCTGACGCTCAAGGCGCTCTTCAACGAAGAGCTCGGCATGTTGCTGCAAGTGCGCACCGCCGATCGCAACGACGTCATGCAGTTGTTGCGCACGCACGGGCTCAGTGCCCACAGCCACTTCGTCGGCAAGACGCGGCCAGCCGCTGCGCCGATGGACAGCGGCAAAGGCAAGGTCGAAGTCTGGCGCGATGCCAAGTCGGTCTTCAGCGCCAGCCTGCACGACTTGCACCAGGTCTGGGATGCCGTCAGCTGGAAGATCGCCCGCGAGCGCGACAACCCCGCCTGCGCCGACGCAGAACACGCGTCAGCCGGTGATCCCCAAGACCCCGGCCTGCACCTCGAGTTACCCGCTCCCCCGGCGGGAGAGGGTTGGGGCGGGGGCGACAGCTCCGCGGCCTATTTGAAGACTCGCCCCAAAGTCGCCATCCTCCGCGAGCAAGGCGTCAACTCGCACGTCGAAATGGCCTACGCTTTCACCGAAGCCGGCTTCGAGGCGTTCGACATCCACATGACCGACCTGCAGACCGGCCGTGCCGACCTGGCGGACTTCAAGGGTGTGGTCGCGTGTGGTGGATTCAGCTACGGCGACACGCTGGGTGCAGGCATCGGCTGGGCGCGCAGCATTACCTTCAACCCGAAGCTCTCGGCGCAGTTCCAGTCGTTCTTCAGCCGTACCGACATTTTCGGACTCGGTGTGTGCAATGGCTGCCAGATGTTCGCCGAGCTGGCCGACATCATTCCCGGTGCCGAAGCCTGGCCGCGCTTCACGACGAACCAGAGCGAACGCTTTGAAGCGCGCCTGTCGATGGTCGAAGTGCTCGAATCGCCGAGCCTGTTTTTTGCCGGCATGGCGGGGGCCAAGCTGCCGATCGTGGTTTCGCATGGCGAGGGCTATGCCAACTTCAAGCACCGCGGCGACGCAGTAAAGGCCATCGCATCGATGCGCTTTGTCGACAACCACGGCCAGCCGACCGAGCAGTACCCGTCCAACCCGAACGGCAGCGCCGGTGGGTTGACGGCGGTGACGACGGCCGACGGCCGGTTCACGGCAGTGATGCCGCACCCGGAGCGGGTGTCACGCAACGTGCAAATGAGCTGGACATCGGGCGACCGAAGTGCGCTGAGCCCGTGGTCGCAACTTTGGCGCAACGCGCGCAAGTGGGTTGGGTGAACGGCCCATGAAAAAAGCGGCCCGCGGGCCGCTTTTTCTTTGTGCCGCAGTGTTCCGCGGCGCTGTTTTCGACGCTTACTCGATCTTGGCCGCGGCGCGGAGATCTTCCTGGTACTTCTGCAGGCGCTGCTGCTGCAACTGTTGCGTGATCTGCGGCTTGACTTCGTCGACCTTCGGCAACTGCGCCTGGCGCACGTCGTCGAGCCGGATGATGTGATAGCCGAACTGCGACTTGATCGGTTCCGATGTGGTCTCGCCCTTCTTGAGCTTGATCAGCGCTTCCGAGAATTCAGGAACGAAACTTCCCGGATTGGCCCAGTCGAGGTCACCGCCCTTCGCGCCCGAACCTGGGTCCTTGCTCTGCTTTTTGGCAATGTCTTCGAACTTGCCGCCCTTTTTGAGGTCCGCCATGATCTTGTCGGCCTGGTCTTTCGTTTCAACCAGGATATGCCGTGACTTGTATTCCTTGCCGCCGTTGGCCGCGACGAACTTGTCGTACTCGGCCTGCACTTCGGCATCGGTCACCGGATGTGTCTTCTTGAAGTTTTCGAACAGCTGGCGAATCATGATGGCCTGGCGCGCCAGTTCGAGCTGCGCCTTGTAGTCGTCATTGGCATCGAGCGCCTGCTTTTGCGCCTCTTGCATGAACACTTCGCGGGTGATGACTTCCTCGCGAAGTTGCGGCTGCATTTCGGGGGTGACCGGGCGGCCCGCGGCGGCAAGTTGCTGGGCAAGCATGTCCATGCGGGTTTTGGGGACTGCCTTGCCGTTGACGATGGCGGCGTTTTGCGCCAGTGCTGCAAAAGAAAACGTGCCGATCAGCACCGTGGCCGTGACGGCCTTCAGGATTTGTTTTTTCATTGGAGAAGGTGGGAAAGTGAGGACCCTAAAGGGTCTCGATGGCAATGGCGTGAAGGCCCTGTGCGATGAAATTCTCCAAGGAATGATACACAAGGCGATGGCGCGCCAAACGGGACTTTCCGTCGAACAACGGCGAAGCGATGCGCACCCTGAAATGGGTGCCGTAGCCCTCGGCGTTGGCGCCCGAGTGACCAGCATGCGAGGCGCTTTCATCGAGGACTTCGAGCGATGTGGGCTGCAAGGCTTCACGCAATGCTGCCTCCAGCGAAGCAGTGGTCGGAAGCGCAATGGTCATGGTCGTCTCGGTGTTCACGATGACTGCTCGTCCGATTTCAGATGCGGCGAAATGTAGAGGCCTTGCACGACCAAAAACGCGATCGGGAACACGTAGCCCCAAAGCTTGAAATTGACCCAAGCCTCTGTCGTGAAGTACGCCGCCACATAACCATTGATCGCCGCCATGAAGAGGCAATAGCAAATCCACGCGATGTTCAGGTGAGTCCAGATGCGGTCGGGCAATTGCAGTTGCTGGCCCAGCATCATCTGCAGAAAGTTCTTCTTTGCGACCCAGTAGGCAATGGCGAGCGCAACCGCCATGGCCGAATACAAGACCGTCGGCTTCCATTTGATAAAGCGGTCGTCGTGCAACACCAGCGTCAGCGTGCCGAACAGCAGGATCAACACCAGCGTCGCCTTCTGCATCGTCTGTAGCTTGCCCTCCCTGAAGTAGGTGATGAGCATTTGCAGCACGGTCGCGCCCATCAGCACGGCGGTCGCAGTGTAGATGTCGGCGAGCTTGTACGCGCCGAAAAACAGCAGGATAGGAAAGAAGTCGAGGACAAGCTTCATTCAGGCTTTTTCTGGAAATCCAGCGAGGCGGAATTCATGCAGTAGCGCAGGCCGGTGTCGGTCGGGCCGTCTGGAAACACGTGACCGAGATGCGCGCCGCAGTTCGCGCACACGTTTTCGGTGCGCGTCATGCCGTGCGAACGGTCGACGATGTCCTTGATCGCGCCCGGCACGGCTTCTTCGGAAAAGCTGGGCCAGCCGCAGCCGGCGTCGAACTTCTTGCCGGCTTCGAACAGCTTGGCGCCGCAACAGATGCAGTGATACGTGCCGTCGGCCCATTCGGCTTCGTACTTGCCGGTGTAGGGGCGCTCGGTGGCCGCATGGCGCGTAACCTCGAAGGCGACGGGTTCAGCGCCTTTTTCGGACAGGATGGCCTTCCATTCGGCGTCGGTTTTCTGGACGGGTGTGGTCATGAGGAGCAGCTGATTTCGATGGAGGAAGCCCAGTCGGGCGGGAAACCGGCATATTGGTCGAAGCCGGGATGTTCTTCAAATGGGGTTTCAAGCAGTCTGAGCAAGCGCTCGACGCCGCTGAAGTCTTTGCCGGCACCGGGCGAAGTGCCTTGCGCCAGTTCGATCGCCTGCTGCCCGAGGTGGTTCCGCAGCACGAACTTCGGGTTGGTCGCGAGCATCAATCGGACTGCCGCGTCGGACGCAACGCCGGTGTGGCGCTTTGAAAATGATAGCAGCCAGGCGTCGAAGCCCTCGCGATCGATGAAAAGGTCGCGCACGGGTTCAGCATTGGCCGCGGCGGCGCCTTCTACACTGGCCGCGCCGACATGGTGCGACAGGCGACGCCAGAAGATCGTCCAGTCGACTTTCTCTGCGGCCAGCAGTTTCAGCACTCCCTCGATCAGCGCGCGGTCGCCTTCAGCCGGCTCCGACAGGCCTTCGAGCCCGAGCTTGGCCCGCATCCGCGCTTCGAACGCGCTCGGAAACACCGCTTTGTACGACTCCAGTGCGGCCACCGCGACCTCCTGCTCGCCGATCAGCGGCAGAAGCGCTTGCGCCAGGCAAAACAAATTCCAGTAAGCGACGTTCGGCTGTTGGTTGAAGGCATAGCGGCCGCTGCTGTCGCTGTGGTTGCAGATGTGCTGCGGATCGAAGCCGTCGAGAAACTGAAACGGGCCGTAGTCGATCGTGAGCCCGAGGATGCTCATGTTGTCTGTGTTCATCACGCCGTGGCAAAAGCCGACCGCTTGCCATTGCGCCATCAACGCGGCTGTGCGCTCACTGACGGCCTCGAGAAAGGCGGCGTAGGCGTTGCCGCCGAATCGGTCCGTCGTCCGGCAGGCCGGATAGAAGTTGTCGATCACGAAGTCGGCCAGTGTCCGCAACTCGCCTTCTTTCTGGTTGGCAGCGAAGTGCTCGAAGTGACCGAACCGGATGAAGCTCGGCGCGACACGCGCGACCACCGCGGCAGTTTCGATTTCTTCGCGCCGCACACGGGCATCGGAGCCGGTCACGCTCAGCGCGCGCGTGGTCGCAATGCCCAGGCCATGCATCGCCTCGCTGCAGAGGAACTCGCGGATGCTCGACCGCAGCACCGCCCGACCGTCGCCCATGCGAGAGTAGGGCGTGAGGCCGGCGCCCTTCAATTGCAATTCGAATCCCGACGTTTCGGGTTTCGCAGCGGTTTCGCCGAGCAGGATCGCGCGCCCGTCCCCGAGCTGGCCAGCCCACACGCCAAACTGATGGCCGCTGTAGACGCTCGAGAGCGGCGCCATCCCGGCAAGCAGGGCGTTGCCGGTGAGCACGCCGAGGGCCGAGTCGGAGGCGAACCAGTCGGCGTCGAGCCCGAGCAACCGCGCGGTCGCGTCGCTGCGGCCAACCCAGTAAGGATCGGGCAGGGGCGTCGGCTGCAGCCGGGTGAAGAAAGCCGAGCTGAGCGCGGCGAATCGATTGTCGAAGTTCAACCCGCTGTCTGAATCGGCCAGCGGGGCAACGACAGCAAGCTCGGCAATAGAAGAAAAAGTCATTCCCCATTGTCCGGCAGTTGAAAAGGCCGCACGCGCCGCACGGACCCGAGCGTCGACATGGGGCATTCCCCCATCGGCGCGCTGCTGCACTGCGCAATACTCCCGCAACGATTTCTTTTGCTATTTTTTCGTTTTCGCTTTTCGATCTTTTAAGGAATTTCCCCATGCTGGGTTTGATGCAAGACCAACCACTTTCGATCTCGTCGCTGATCGAATTTGCCGAGCGCCACCACGGCGACGCCGAAATCGTTTCTCGTCGGGTCGAAGGCGACATTCACCGCAGCACCTGGAGCCAGATCGCATCCCGATCCCGCCAGGTCGCCAACGCGCTGGATGAAGAGCAACTGATCTTCAGCGACCGCGTCGCCACGCTGGCCTGGAACGGGTATCGCCATCTGGAGCTCTACTACGGCGTCAGCGGTACCGGCCGCGTGCTGCACACCATCAACCCGCGACTGCATCCCGACCAGATCGCCTGGATCGCCAACCACGCTGAAGACCAGATCCTGTGCTTCGACATGACCTTTCTGCCGCTGGTGCAGGCGGTGCACGCACGTTGCCCATCGATCAAGAAATACGTCGCGCTGTGCGATGCCGACAAGCTGCCCGCCGATACCGGTATCCCGAACCTGGTGAGCTATGAAGCGTGGATGGGTACCCATTCGACCGTCTACGATTGGCCGACCTTCGACGAAAACTCGGCATCGAGCATGTGCTACACGAGCGGCACCACCGGCAACCCGAAGGCAGCGCTTTACAGCCACCGCTCGACCATCCTTCACGCCTACGCTGCGGCGTTGCCCGACGTGATGTGCATCTCGGCACGCGACTCGGTATTGCCGGTAGTGCCGATGTTTCACGTCAATGCCTGGGGCATTCCGTACTCGGCGGCGCTGGTGGGTGCCAAGCTGGTGTTTCCGGGGCCGGCGATGGACGGCAAGTCGATCTTCGAACTCATCGAATCCGAAGGCGTGACCTTCGCGGCAGGCGTGCCGACGGTCTGGCAAATGATGCTCGGCCACATGCAGACCAACGAGCTGAAGTTCTCCAAACTGAACCGCACGGTGATCGGTGGTTCGGCCTGTCCGCCGGCCATGATCAAGGCCTTTCAGGACCAGTACAACGTCGAGGTGCTGCACGCCTGGGGCATGACGGAGATGAGCCCGCTCGGAACGCTGTGCACTTTGAAGAACAAGCATTTGTCGCTGCCACCCGAGGCGCAGACCCTCATCCGCATGAAGCAGGGCCGCGCGATATTCGGCGTCGACATGAAGATCGTCGACGGCGCAGGCGAGGAGCTGCCGTGGGACGGCAAGGCGTATGGCGATTTGCTGGTCAAGGGCCCGTGGATCGTCAAGGAATACTTCAAGGGCGAGGGCGGCGACCCGCTCATTCCCGACGCGCAGCACCGCGGCTGGTTCCCGACAGGCGACGTCGCGACCATCGACGCCGACGGCTACTTGCAGATCACCGACCGCAGCAAGGATGTCATCAAGTCCGGCGGCGAATGGATCAGCTCGATCGACATCGAGAACATCGCCGTCGCGCATCCAGCCATCGCGATGGCGGCCTGCGTGGGCGTGGCGCATCCGAAGTGGGACGAGCGGCCGATCGTTGTCGTGGTCAAGAAGCCTGGGGGCGAGGTCACACGCGAAGAGTTGCTGAAGTTCTATGAAGGCAAGACTGCCAAGTGGCAAATTCCCGATGACGTGGTGTTCATCGAAGCGATCCCGATCGGTGCCACCGGCAAGATCCTCAAAACAAAACTGCGTGAGCAACTCAGGGACTACAAGTTGCCATCAGCGTGATGTGACGTGATTCAAAAGGACGCTTGGGCGTCCTATTTTTCATGGCGCGTGGCTACCGGCACCTGTGGCATTTTTTCTAAGACCGTCAAAGTTCGAGGTCATCGGCATCGACAACAAGCTGAGCGCGCAAGAAACCACGAGCGCGCTGCGGTCGGCGCGAGACCAGGGTGCGCGTTACACCATGCAGGGCAACGGTTCAGGCCTGGCGCCAGAAGGACATCGTCGGCTACAAAAAGAAGATGAACGACGACATGGTGCAGACATCGATCCATCACGTCTTCGCGCTGCTCGACAACGTCTTCGCCAAGACCAGATCGACCGACCCGGTCAAGGTGGCGGCGGCGTTGGAAGGCATGAAGATCAAGAGCTTCAGCGGCGATGTCGAGATCGTCCCGGCGCTTTGTAAAGGCCTGGTGATCGGCATGCAAATGAATGTGTCGATCGGCGTTCTACCGCCCGGTAGAAATTGCTGTCGCCTGCGCGATAGAAACCGGCGGAAAACGGCCCTCGGGCAGGTGCGCTTACGGGCATTCCCTGAGCATCGAGGCAGGAAAGGCTTGTAACCTCGATTCGACTCGACAGCCAAGTAACAGGAGACACAGAATGAAGTTCGCCCTTAAATTCCTCACCGCCACCATCCTCGTGGCAAGTGCCACCGGCGCGTTCGCCCAAAAAGGCGAAACCGTCAAGATCGGCTGGCTCGATCCACTGTCAGGCTTGATGGCCGCGGTCGGCACCAACCAGCTCAAGACCTTCCAGTTCTTCGCTGAAGAGTTCAACAAGAAAAACGCAGCCGGCGTCAAGTTCGAAATCATCGGCATCGACAACAAGTTGAGCCCGCAAGAGACTACGAGCGCGTTGCGTTCGGCCATGGACCAGGGCGCGCGCTACATCGTTCAAGGCAATGGCTCCGGCCCCGCGCTGGCCATCATCGATGCACTCGAGAAGAACAACGCGCGCAACCCTGGCAAAGAGGCGCTTTACCTGAACTACGCGGCGGTCGACCCCGACCTGACCAACAGCAAGTGCAGCTATTGGCAGTATCGCTTCGACGCCGACACCTCGATGAAGATGGAGGCGCTGACCACCTACATGAAGGACCAGCCGGAAATCAAGAAGGTCTACATCATTGGCCAGAACTATTCGCACGGCCAGCAGGTCTCGAAGTTCGCCAAGGCCAACCTGAAAGACAAGCGCCCCGACATCCAGATCGTCGGCGACGACCTGCATCCACTGGCGCAGGTTCGCGACTTCGCGCCCTACATCGCCAAGATCAAGGCGTCGGGCGCTGACACGGTCATCACCGGCAACTGGGGCTCCGATCTGGCGCTGCTGATCAAAGCAGCCAACGACTCGGGCCTCAACGTCAAGTTCTACACCTACTACGCCGTGACCACCGGCACGCCGACCGCGATGGGCGCGGCATCCGACGGCAAGGTGTACCAGGTCGGCTACGCCCACTACAACATGGGCGGCGACATGCAGCGGTATGCCGCCGAATTCAAGGCGAAGTTCAACGACGACCTGTACACGTCCGATATTTACACCGTATTCGAGGCCCTGACCCAGGCCTTCGTCAAGGCCAAGTCGACCGACCCCGTCAAGGTGGCGGCTGCCATGGAAGGCATGAAGTTCAAGAGCTTCAACGGTGAAGTGGAACTGCGCAAGGCCGACCACCAGATCCAGCAGGGTCTGTACATCGCAAAATGGGAAAAGGCCAGCGCCAAGTATCCGTACAGCCCGGAAAACACGGGCTACACGCTGGCGCCGGTCAAGTACTACGAGCCCTATGTGGCCAGCACGCCGACGTCGTGCCAGATGAAGCGGCCCTGATCGCTGTCTGCTTTTAAAGTGTGTCGAGGCCCGACCTAAACCATCGGGCCTTTTTCTTTTTTCCAT
This sequence comes from Variovorax sp. GrIS 2.14, assembly GCF_046115955.1. NCBI lineage: Bacteria > Pseudomonadati > Pseudomonadota > Betaproteobacteria > Burkholderiales > Comamonadaceae > Variovorax > Variovorax sp. GrIS 2.14. The sequence goes on along the minus strand of NZ_JBJXIA010000009.1, from coordinate 20,222 downwards.
TTCATCCGCATGTAATTCGAGAGAACGATGAACGTCGAATTTTTCGCTATCTCGCTGCTCAATGGCGTCAGCTACGGGCTGCTGCTGTTCATGCTGAGTTCGGGCCTGACCCTGATCTTCAGCATGATGGGCGTCCTCAATTTCGCGCACACCAGCTTCTACATGCTGGGTGCGTACCTGGCCTATACCGTCTCGGGCGTGGTCGGCTTCTGGCCGGCGCTGTTTTTAGCGCCGCTGCTGGTCGGTCTGCTGGGCGCGGCTTTCGAGCGCTACAGCCTGCGGCGTGTACACAAGTTCGGCCATGTGCCCGAACTGCTCGTCACCTTCGGCCTGTCGTACCTCATCCTCGAACTGGTGCAACTCATCTGGGGCCGCTCGACGGTGCCTTACGGCCTGCCGACCCAATTGCAGGGTCCGCTTTTTTCGTTGTACGGCACGCAGTTTCCCAAGTCGCGCTCCTTCATCATGCTGGTCGCGATGCTGATGCTGGTGTCGGTCTGGCTGCTGCTCACGCGCACTCGCATCGGGCTGGTGATCCAGGCGGCACTCAAGCACCCTGAAATGGTCGAGGCGCTAGGTCACAACGTGCCGCGCATCTTCATGATGGTGTTCGGCGGCGGTGCGGCACTGGCCGGTCTCGCCGGGGTCATCGGAGGCAATACCTACGTCACTGAACCCGCAATGGCCGCATCGGTCGGATCGATCATCTTCGTGGTTGTCGTGGTCGGCGGCATGGGTTCGCTGGCGGGCGCCTTCCTGGCGTCGCTGTTGATCGGTATCGTGCAGACCTTTGCGGTGGCGATGGACGAGTCGCTCGCGACAGCGCTGCAAGCGGTTGGCGTTGCCGTGACCGAACAGACCTTCGGCTACGAACTGCTCAAGCTCACGATCTCGCAGGTGGCGCCCATCCTGCCGTACCTGTTCCTCGTGCTGATCCTGATTTTCCGGCCCAAGGGCCTTCTCGGCACCCGGGAGGATTAGCCAATGAGCACTATCGCAACCAAGCCGACGGTGAATGAGCCGGCGGCACACGAGCCCGCAATACAGCAACGGAGGCCGCTGAACGTCGGACGCATCGTCGTCTGGTCTGTCTTCGCCGTCGCGCTCATCGTCGCGCCGATGATATTCACCAGCAGCCTGGCGCTCACCATGCTGTCGCAGATCGGCTACCTCATCATCATCTGCCTGAGCTACAACATGTTGCTGGGGCAGGGCGGCATGCTGAGTTTCGGCCATGCCGTGTACGTCGGGCTCGGCTCGTTCATCGCCATCCACACGATGAATCTCGCGGCCAAGGGCTCGCTGCCGGTGCCGCTGGTGCTCATTCCCCTGGTCGGTGGCCTGGGCGGCATGTTCTTCGCCGTCTTGTTCGGCTATGTCAGCACCAAGAAGTCGGGCACCACCTTCGCGATGATCACGCTCGGCCTGGGCGAACTGGTCGCGGCCATGGCGCTGATGTTCCCGACTTTCTTCGGCGGCGAGGGCGGTATCACCACCAACCGGGTCTACGGCATGCCGCTTTTCGGCATCACCTTCGAGCGGCAGAACCAGGTGTACTACCTGATCGCGGTCTATTGCTTCATCTGCACCGGGCTGATGTTCGCCTTCACTGGCACACCGCTCGGACGCATGTTGAACGCGGTGCGCGACAACCCGGAGCGGGTCGAGTTCATCGGCTACAGCACGCAGCGGGTGCGCTACTTCTCGTTCATCATCGCGGGCTTCTTCGCCGGTATCGGCGGCGGACTGGCGGCTATCAACTTCGAGATCGTGAATGCGGCCGACAGCCTGAACGGGCTTCGTTCAGGCGGCTATCTGCTCTTCACCTTTCTGGGTGGCGCGACCTTCTTCTTCGGCCCGATGATCGGCGCCGTGCTGCTGGTGTTCGCATCTGTGCTGTTGTCCGAACTCAGCAAGGCCTGGCTTTTGTACCTGGGCCTTGTCTTTTTGCTGATGGTGATGTTCGCGCCCGGCGGCGTCGCCAGCCTGATCATGATGAACGTGCGCGTCGCGTTGTTCGGCAAGTTTCATCGCTTCTACGCGTTGTACGCCGGGCTCATCGTGACCGCGGCCGTCATGGTTGCGGGTGCGGCTGCCATTGTCGAAATGATCTATCACATGCAGTTGAACGCGGCCCTCGGCCCGACTGTTCGACTTGCGACCTTCGAGCTCGACACTTCATCGCCTAAGAGCTGGCTCATTGCTGTCGCGTTGCTGGTCGTCGGCCTGGCACTCTTCGAGGTGGTGCGGCGCCGCTACGTCAAGGTGTGGGGCAAGGCGCAGGAAGAAATCGAATTCGAAATCAAGCGTCGGGAGACGGCATGACGCACGCACTGGAACTCAAGTCGCTGACAAAGACTTTCGGCAAGACCGAAATCATTCGCGGCATTGACCTGGCCATCGACGCGGGCGACCGCATCGCCATCATCGGACCCAATGGCGCCGGCAAGTCGACGCTGTTCAACCTCATCAGCGGGCGGCTTGCGCCGACCACCGGCGAGGTGCTCCTGCACGGGCAGCGCATCGACGGCAAACAGCCTTACGAGATCAACCGTCTGGGGTTGTCGCGCAGCTTCCAGATCACCAACATATTCCCGAAACTGAGCGTGTTCGAGAACCTGCGGTGCGGCATGTTGTGGAGCCTGGGTGCCGGCTACACGTTCCTGCGCTTCCTGTCGAAAATGCACGATGCCAACGAGCGCACCGAAGAGCTGGTGCGCCAAGTGGGCCTGGAGAAAAAGCGCAATGTGCTGGCGGTGAACCTCACATACGCAGAACAGCGTGCGCTAGAGATCGGCGTGACCATCGCGGGTGGCGCCAGCGTCATCCTGCTGGACGAGCCGACCGCCGGCATGAGCAAGACCGAGACGTCTCACTTCATCGCGCTCATCAAGCAGGTGACGATTGGCAAAACCTTGCTGACGGTAGAGCACGACATGGGCGTGGTGTTCGGCCTGGCCGACAAAATTGCTGTCGTCGTGTATGGCGAGATCATCGCCTTCGACACTCCCGCCGCTGTGCGCGCCAATGCGCGTGTGCAGGAGGCGTATCTGGGCTCGTCGGTGGCCGATGCACAAGGGGGCCACTGACCATGCTGAAACTTCAAGACATCAACGCTTACTACGGCAAGAGCCACGTGCTGCACGGCGTTTCTTTCGACGTCAACGCCGGCGAAATCGTCGCGCTCCTGGGTCGCAACGGGTCGGGCCGCTCGACCACCGCCAAGGCGATCATGGGCCTGGTGCATGCCGAGGGCGGCCTGCACTGGAAAGGTCAGGACATGCTGCGCAAAAAGGCCTACGAGATTGCGCACATGGGCATCGGCTACGTGCCGGAGAACCGCGACATTTTCTCGAACCTCACGGTGCATCAAAACCTGTTGCTCGGCCAGAAGGGTTCGGGCAAGGGCAGCCGCTGGAGCTTCAACGACATGTACGAAATGTTCCCGCGCCTGAAAGAGCGGGAGCACACCGAGGCGGGCGTACTGTCGGGTGGCGAGCAGCAGATGCTTACGCTCTGCCGCACGCTGATGGGCGACCCCGATCTCATCATCATCGACGAGCCGACCGAAGGTCTGGCGCCCAAAATTGTCGAGCTCGTGGGGCAGTATCTGAAGACGCTCAAGGACAAGGGCATCTCGGTTTTGCTGATCGAACAGAAGTTGACCATCGCCATGCGCATCTCCGATCGGGTGCTGGTCATGGGCCATGGCAGCATCGTTTTCGACGGTACGCCCGACAGCCTGCGCGCAGATTCGGGCACTCGAAAAGAATGGCTCGAGGTTTAGCCTCTCGTTGATTTGTCCCCGCAGCGACTGAAGCCGATTGCCGGGCGTTCGTAAACGCCTAAAATTTCAAGGAAAAGAACACTCGTGCTTTTTTCTCCAGTTTTTATTCCCACCTAAGGAACGCGCCATGACGGCTGAATACAAAGTGATCGGCGATGTCGCCGTGATCACCCTGACCAACCCTCCGGTCAACGGTCTCGGCTTCGCAACGCGCATAGGCATCACCGATGGCCTCGCCAAGGCAAACGGCGACCCGGCCGTCAAGTCGATCGTGCTCACCGGCGCCGGCAAGGCGTTCTCCGGCGGTGCCGACATCAAGGAGTTCGGCACGCCCAAGGCGCTGCAAGAACCCAATCTGCTGAGCGTGATCCTCTCGCTCGAAGCCTCGGCCAAACCCATCGTCGCGGCGATTCACTCGGTCTGCATGGGCGGCGGGCTCGAACTGGCACTCGGTTGCCACTACCGCATTGCGGCGCCCGGCACCAGCGTGGCGCTGCCTGAAGTCAAGCTCGGCCTGATTCCCGGCGCTGGCGGCACGCAGCGCCTGCCGCGCGTGCTCGGCGTCGAGACCGCACTCAACATGATCGTCAGCGGTGAAGCCGTCAAGAGCGAAGTGCTGGCGAGCCTGCCGGGCCAGAAACTGTTCGACAAGCTCGCGTCGTCGCCTGAATCGCTGATGGACGAGGCCGTCGAGTTAGCCAAGTCGGTCGCCGGCAAGACCGGTGACGCGCTGCCGCTGGTACGGAATCTGCCATGCAAGCATCCGCAAGGCGACGCCTACTTCCAGTTCGCGAAAAATATGGTCGCCGGCATGTCGAAGAACTACCCGGCGCCGCTCAAGTGCGTCGAGGCCGTGCAGGCCGCGACGACCATGAAGTTCGACGCGGGAATGCTTGAAGAGCGCCGCGTGTTCACCGCGCTGATGTTCACTCCCGAGTCGCTGGCATTGCGCCACCTCTTCGTGGCCGAGCGTGCCGCCAGCAAGATCCCTGATGTGGCTGACGACACGCCTCAGCGCGCGGTCAAGTCGGTCGGCGTCATCGGTGCCGGCACCATGGGCGGCGGCATCTCGATGAACTTCTTGAACGCGGGCGTGCCGGTCAAGATCCTCGAAATGAAGCAGGACGCACTCGACCGCGGTATCGCCACCATCAAGAAGAACTACGAATCGCAGGTCAAGAAGGGCAAGCTCAAGCAAGACAAGTACGACCAGCGCATGGCGATGCTCAGCACCACCTTGAGCTACGACGACCTGAAAGACTGCGACCTCATCATCGAAGCCGTGTTTGAAGAACTCGGCGTGAAAGAAGCGGTGTTCAAAGAACTCGATCGCGTCGCCAAGCCTGGCGCCATTCTCGCGTCGAACACTTCCACGCTCGACGTCGACAAGATCGCAGCCTTCACCAAGCGCCCGCAGGACGTGGTCGGCATGCACTTCTTCAGCCCGGCCAACGTGATGAAGCTGCTCGAGGTCGTTCGCGGCAAGGACACCGCCAAAGACGTACTCGCTACGGTGATGGGCGTCGCGAAGAAGATCAAGAAGACCGCAGTGGTGTCCGGCGTCTGCGACGGCTTCATCGGCAACCGCATGATCGAGCAGTACAGCCGCCAGGCCGGTTTCCTGATCGACGAAGGCGCGACGCCGCAACAGGTCGACAAGGCGGTCGAGAAGTTCGGCTTTGCCATGGGCCCGTTCCGCATGGGCGACCTGGCCGGCAACGACATCGGCTGGGCGATTCGCAAGCGCCGCGCCACCGAGCGCGCCGACATGAAGTACAGCCGCACCGCAGACAAGCTGTGCGAGCTCGGTCGCTTCGGCCAGAAGACCGGGGCAGGGTGGTACGACTACCAGGCCGGCAAGCGCGATGCCATTCCGAGCAAGCTCGTGCTGGACATGATCGAGCAACACCGCAAGGACGAAGGCATCACACCTCGCAAGATCTCGGACGACGAGATCGTGCAGCGTCTGGTGTATGCGCTGGTCAACGAAGGTGCGCACATTCTCGAGGACGGCATCGCCAGCAAGTCCGGCGACATCGACATGGTCTACCTCACCGGCTATGGCTTCCCGATCTTCCGAGGTGGCCCGATGCACTACGCCAGCCAGGTCGGCCTGTTCAACGTGTCGGAATCGATGAAGCGTTTTGCCAAGAACCCGCTCGACGACGCGAGCTTTTGGCAGCCGGCGCCGTTGATCCAGAAGCTAGTGGCTGAAGGCAAGAGCTTCAGTTGAGCGTGCCCGAGCCGGACTGCCGACGTCACCGTCACCCCGACAGCGCACGATGATCAAACGCATTCTTCTGGCGCTGTTGCTGGTGGTGGGCGTTCTCGTCGTCGCTGTCGCAGGCAAGACGTGGCTGACGCCGTCGCGGCAGATCGCGGTGGCACCGGTCGCCAAGCTGGCGATCGACGCCGAAGCGGCCGCCAAGCGGCTGTCGAGCGCGATCGTGCTGCACACCGTGGCGAGTGCCGACGACCCGACGCTGAACGCTGCCGAGTTCGACAAGCTGCATTTGTTGCTTGCGCAGCAATACCCCAAGTTGCACGCCACGCTGAAGAAGGAAGTGATCGGGCAGCATGCGTTGCTGTACACCTGGGCTGGCACCGACGCCAAGGCACCACCGATCGCGCTGATGGCGCATCAGGACGTGGTGCCCATTGCATCCGGTACAGAGAAGAGTTGGTCGCAGGACCCGTTCAGCGGCCTGGTGCATGACGGCTACATCTGGGGTCGCGGCACCATGGACAACAAGGGCAACCTGTTGTCTCAGATGGAAGCCATCGAGATGCTCATCGGCAGCGGATTTCAGCCGAAGCAGACCGTTTATCTCATTGCCGGCGACGACGAAGAAGTGAATGGCTTGCGCGGCGCCAAGCCGATTGCCGAGTTGCTTAAATCCCGGGCCGTGCGGCTGTCTTGGGTGCTGGACGAAGGGCTGGCGGTCATCGACGGCGTGATCGGCGGACTCGACAGGCCGGCTGCACTGGTCGGCCTGGCGGAGAAGGGTTACGGCACCTTCTTCCTGTCGCTCGACGCGGCCCCCGGCCACTCGTCGATGCCACCGCCGCACAGTGCGATCGGCACCATGGGCGCCGCACTCGCGCGTCTTGAGAACGACCAGATGCCGGCCTCGATCGGTGGTGTGGCGGCGAGATGTTCGCCACGCTGGCGCCCGAAATGAAGGGCATCAACCGGGTCATGCTGTCCAACCTCTGGCTCACGACGCCGCTCGTCAAGAGCCAGCTTGAAAAGAACCCGAGCACCAATGCCACTCTGCGCACGACCACCGCGCTGACCATCCTGCAAGCGGGCAACAAGGACAACGTGCTGCCCGGTCATGTCGACGCGGCGGTCAACTTCCGGCTGTTGCCGGGCGATACGCTGGCCAGCGTCGAAGCGCACATGCGCAAGGCGCTGGGCAACGACACCATCCAGGTGAAGTCGTATGCCGGCAACGCCGAGCCATCGCCCATCTCGCCGACCGACAACGCCGGCTACCGAGCCATCCAGCAGACGCTGCGGCAAGAGTTTCCTGAAGCGGTGGTTGCTCCCGGGCTCATGACGGCGGCCACCGACTCGCGCCACATGAGTATCGTGAGCGACGCCATCTATCGCTTTTCGCCATTGCGGCTCGGCCCTCAAGACCTGAGCAGGTTTCACGGCACCAACGAGCGCATCTCGGTTTCGAACTACGCCGAGATGATCAAGTTCTATCGTCAGCTTCTCATCAATGCGTCGGGCCCGATCGGTCTTACGCCGGCTCTATGAGCTCTCGCTCTTTTTCGTCCCTCCTTCGTTCCATTTTCCGTTTCATTCTTCTAGCAAGGACATCCCCATGACCAGCGCCGTGATCGTTTCCACCGCCCGTACTCCGCTTGCCAAGAGCTGGAAAGGTGCCTTCAACATGACGCACGGCGCCACCCTCGGCGGCCACGCGGTGCAGCACGCCGTGCAGCGCGCGGGCATCGACCCGGCCTCGGTGGACGACGTCATCATGGGTTGCGCCACGCCTGAAGGCGCTACCGGTTCGAACATCGCGCGACAGATCGCCCTGCGCGCCGGCCTGCCGGTCACCACGTCGGGCATGACCATCAACCGCTTTTGCTCGTCGGGTCTGCAGACCATCGCGACTGCGGCTCAACGCATCATTGCGGGCGAGGGCGACGTCTATGTGGCCGGTGGCGTCGAGAGCATTTCCTGCGTGCAGAACGAAGCCAATCGTCACATGATCACCGACCCTGCGCTCATGAAGATGAAGCCGGAGATCTACTGGAACATGCTGCAAACGGCCGAGCAGGTCGCCAAACGCTACAACATCGGCCGCGAGGCGATGGACGAGTACGGCGCCGCCAGCCAGCAGAAGGCTACCGCCGCGCTCGAAGCCGGTCGCTTCAAGGATGAAATCGCGCCGATCACCGTGCTGGCCGGTGTGGCCGACGCCGTCCTCGGTCTGCGCACCAAAGAAGTCACCATCGAGAACGACGAAGGCATTCGCGCCGGCACCACCAGGGAAGGCATCAGCGGCATTCGCCCGGCCATGCCCGGCGGTGTGATTTCAGCCGGCAATGCCAGCCAGTTTTCGGATGGCGGCGGCGCCTGCGTGCTGGTCCACGAAAAGTACGCAGAGCAAAAGGGCCTGAAGCCGATCGGTCGATTCCTCGGCTTCGCGGTTGCAGGTTGCGAGCCCGACGAGATGGGCATCGGCCCGGTCTTCGCCATTCCCAAGGTGTTGAAACGTCTCGGCCTGACGGTTGCCGACATCGACCTGTGGGAACTGAACGAAGCCTTTGCGGTGCAGGTCATCTACTGCCGCGACAAGCTCGGCATCCCGGCGGAACTGCTGAACGTCGATGGCGGCGCGATCGCCGTCGGCCATCCCTACGGCGTGAGCGGCCAGCGCCTGACCGGCCACGCGCTCATCGAAGGCAAGCGCCGCGGTGCCAAAAAAGTGCTGGTCACAATGTGCATCGGCGGCGGCATGGGCGCTGCGGGCGTGTTCGAGGTCATTTGACTCGCCCCCCAGAGGCTCGCGCACTTCGTGTCGCTCGCCTTCCCCCCTGCCGGGGGGCAACACCGGCGGACTGGCGGAGCCAGTTCCGCGGTGTTTCACGAATATGGCCGAGTCGTAGTCGGCGTTCTATCTCGAGATTGCCATGAGCCTCCGTCCCACCCTCGACTTTCTCCTTTACGACTGGCTCGATGCCGAGTCGCTCAACCAGCGCGAACGTTTCAGTGATCACTCGCGCGAAACCTTCGATGCGGTGCTAGACACCTGCGAGCGCATCGCGCGCGAAAAGTACGCGCCGTTCAATCGCACGGTCGACACGCAGGAGCCGCACTTCGACGGCGAAAAGGTCATCCTGCCGCAGGCCACGCACGACGCGCACAAGGCCTTTGTCGACTCCGGGATGATGAGCGCGGCGCAGGACTACGACATCGGCGGCATGCAGTTGCCGTACACCCTGAGCGCGGCTGCCAACTGTTTTTTTGCGATGGCGTCGGTCAGCATCGGCTCCAACATGCTGACCAGCGGCAATGCCAATCTGTTGATGGTGCACGGCACCGAGATGCAGAAAGGGGTATTCGCCAAGAACGAATTTTCCGGCCGCTGGGCCGGCACCATGTGCCTGTCGGAGCCGCAGGCCGGATCGTCGCTGAGCGACGTCGTGACGCGTGCGGTGCCCGATGGCGCCGACTTCCAGAACGACCCGCTCGGGCCGCGCTACCGGCTCACCGGCAACAAGATGTGGATTTCGTCGGGCGACCACGAGCTGACCGAGAACATCGTTCATATCGTGCTGGCCAAGATCCCGGACGAAAACGGCAAGCTGGTGCCGGGCACGCGCGGCATCTCGCTCTTTATCGTGCCGAAGAAGATGGTCGACACCGCCGGCAACCTGACCGGTGAGCGCAACGATGTGGCGTTGGCCGGCCTCAACCACAAGCTCGGTTGGCGCGGCACCACCAATACCCTGCTGAATTTCGGCGAGGGCAAGTACCCGGTCGACCAGCGCGCGGGTGCCGTGGGCTATCTCGTCGGCTCGGCCGGCAAAGGCCTGCACTGCATGTTCCACATGATGAACGAGGCTCGCATCGGCGTCGGCACCGCCGCGACAATGCTCGGCATGGCCGGCTACTACGCTTCGCTCGACTACGCCAAGGCGCGGCCGCAGGGACGGCTCATGAAGAAGCCGACCGATGGAGCGACAGCCGGGCCGGGCGCAGCCGTCAAAGACTCGGCGAGTCCACAAGTGCGCATCATCGAACACGCCGACGTGCGCCGCATGCTGCTTGCGCAAAAGGCGTACTGCGAAGGCGCGCTGGCGCTGGAGCTGTACTGTGCCAAGCTGGTCGACGAACAAAAAACCGGTGGCGCGCAGGGCGCCGACGATGCGCGGCTGCTGCTCGAAGTGCTGACGCCCATTGCCAAGAGCTGGCCGAGCGAGTGGTGCCTCGAAGCCAATTCGCTGGCCATCCAGGTCCACGGTGGCTATGGCTACACACGCGACTTCCCGGTCGAGCAGTATTGGCGCGACAACCGCCTGAACATGATTCACGAAGGCACGCACGGCATCCAGGCAGCCGATCTTCTGGGCCGCAAGGTGCTCATGGAAGGCGGGCGTGGCCTGAAGTTGCTGGCCGGCCGCATGACCGACACGGCGCGTCGCGCATCCGAAGTGCCTTCGCTCGCCGACCACGCCAAGGCCTTGCTCACGGCGTTGCAACGCATCGGCACCGCCACCGAAGCCGCCTGGTCGACCGGCAACCCGAACGACGCGCTCGCCAACGCGGTGCCTTACATGCAGGCGTTCGGTCACACGGTGCTGGCCTGGATATGGCTCGACGTGGCACATCGGACGCTCGAAGTCGATGCGACGCAGTCGAACGCCGCAACGGCCGGACGCGTCGGCGCCGCCGCTTACTTCTTCCATTACGAACTGCCCAAGATCGGCGCCTGGCTCAACGTGGTGGAAAGCCGTGACCCTACCTGCACCGCACTACCTGAAGACGCGTTTTGATGACGGAAAAATCACACGCCACCCTCGAAAAGTGGACATGGGTGCTGATCTACGTCGGCTTGTTCGTCCTGGCCCTCAGCATAGCGACCGGTCGCACGAATCCTGTGCTCGGATGGTCGATGGCGGTGCTTGGCGGCGTGGTCGCGCTGGTCGGATTCGTGCTCATCTACGTTCGCTCGCGACTCGACTGAGAACGACATGGCAATGATCAAACATATCGTGATGTGGAAGCTGCTCGATGCGGCCAAGGCACAGGACTTCAAGCAGTTGCTCGACACCTGCAAAGGCATCGTGCCCGGCATGCGCGAGTTTGAAGTGGCGACGCGCGCAGAGGGCTTGGAGGCCAACCATGACGTGGTGCTTTATTCGGTGTTCGACGACGCCGCGGCGCTGCAGGCTTATCTGGTCCACCCGACGCACAAAGAGGTGAGCGCTACGCTCGGAACGCTGCGCGAATCGCGCGCCGTGCTCGACTTCCGGGCCCACTAGAACCATCGAGACTTATTAAAACCATCGGAGAACCTCGCCCATGACCGCACGCACCACCCAACAACTGTTCGACCTCACCGGCAAGACCGCACTCATCACCGGTGGCTCGCGCGGCCTCGGCTTGCAGATGGCGCATGCCCTCGGCGAGGCTGGCGCGCGCGTCATGTTGAGTTCACGCAAGGCCGAAGACCTGGAACAGGCCGCAGCGGAGCTGCAAGCCGCGGGCATCGACGCACGCTGGATCGCCGCAGATTGCTCGAAGGAAGAAGACACGCGACGCCTGGCCGACGAAACGCTGGAGCGCATGGGCGCCATCGACATCCTCGTCAATAACGCCGGCGCAAGTTGGGGCGCTGCAGCCGAAGACCATCCGGTGGCAGCCTGGGACAAGGTCATGAACCTCAACGTGCGCGGCTACTTCATCCTTGCGCAGCAGGTCGCCAAGAGCTACATGATCCCCAAGAAGGCCGGCCGCATCATCAACATCGCGTCGATTGCCGGGCTGAACGGCAACGGGCCGGACATGAAGACGCTGGCCTACAACACGTCCAAGACTGCGGTGATCGGCTTTACGCAAACGCTGGCCGCCGAATGGGGCCGCTACAACATCAACGTGAACGCGATCTGCCCCGGTTTCTTCATGACCAAACTGGCGGCCGGGCTGATCAAGCAATTGGGCGAAGAGAAGATGGCCGCCGCGGCGCCGCTCAACCGTCTGGGCGATGAAGAAGACCTGAAGGGCATCACGCTGCTGTACGCTAGCGATGCCGGCAAGCACATCACCGGCCAGTGGCTGGCGGTCGATGGCGGCGTGAGCGTGGTGCTCGGCGCATCCTGAGCGAGGCAGCGGCATGAGTCTTTCTTTCGGCGTCGTCATTCCGTTCGTCGATCACCTCGGCTTCACGCTCGAGCGCTTCGAGGGCGGTGAATCGGAGCTGCACTACACGGCGCAGCCGGAACACCTGAACAGCTTCTTCGTGACCCACGGCGGCGCGTGCATGACGTTGATGGACGTCACGATGGCAGCTGCCGCGCGCAGCATGCAGCCCGAGATGGGTGTCGTCACCATCGAGATGAAAACCAGCTTCATGCAACCGGCCCGCGGGCCATTGGTCGGCAAAGGCCGGTTGATGCATCGCACCGCGACGATGGCTTTCACCGAAGCCACCATCTTCGACGAGCAGGGTCGCGCCTGCTCGCACGCCACCGGCACCTTCAAGTATGTGAAGCGTCTGCCGGTCGATTCCAAAACCGTCAACAGCATGCAACCGCTGTCGACGGACTGAACTTCAACGACCAATCATTCGAAGCGAGAGATTTCCATGCCGACCAATAAACAGATCCACCTCGACAACCGCCCTGAGGGCGAAGCGACCGCCAGCAATTTCAAGCTGGTGACCGCAGAGACGCCGCCGCTCGCCGACAACCAGGTGCTGGTGCGTCATCACTTCATGAGCCTCGACCCGTACATGCGTGGTCGCATGAACGACTCGAAAAGCTACACGGCCAACCAGCCGACCGGCGCCGTATTTCAAGGCGGTACCGCGGGCGAAGTGGTCGAGAGCAAGCACCCTAAATTTCAGGTCGGCGACAAGGTGGTCGGCTTCGGCGGCTGGCAGCAATACAGCGTGGTCGACGGCTCTGTACCCGGCTCGCTGAAGAAGGTCGACACCTCGCACGTTGCGCTGTCTCACTACCTCGGCGCGGTCGGCATGCCGGGCGTCACGGCTTGGTACGGACTGGTGAAAATCATCGCGCCGAAGGAGGGTGAAACGGTTGTCATCACCGCAGCCTCGGGCGCGGTCGGTAGCGCTTTCGGCGCGCTCGCCAAGGCACGCGGCTGCCGGGTGGTCGGCATCGCTGGCGGCCCGGACAAATGCAAGTACGTGGTCGAAGAGTTGGGCTTCGATGCCTGCATCGACTACAAGCAGCATCCCGACGTCAAGAGCCTGAGTGCTGCACTCAAGGAAGCCTGCCCCGACGGTATCGACGGTTACTTCGAGAATGTCGGCGGCTACATCTTCGATGCGGTCATGCTGCGTCTCAACGCCTTCGCGCGCATCGCGATGTGCGGAATGATCGCCGGCTACGACGGCGCGCCGTTGCCGCTCGCCAACCCCGCGCTATTCCTCATCAATCGGGTCAAGCTCGAAGGCTTTATCGTCAGCGAACACATGGAAATCTGGCCGGAAGCGCTGGCCGAACTGGGCGGGTTGGTCGGCACCGGCAAGCTCAAGCCGCGCGAGTCGATTGCCGAAGGCATCGAGGCCGCGCCGGAAGCTTTTCTGGGTTTGCTGAAGGGCAAGAACTTCGGCAAGCAACTGGTCAAGCTGATTTGATCTGTTGTCTGAGCCGATTGAGCTGATTCTGCCCAGCCCACCACCAGCACAACGAAGAGGAGGCCGGCCATGGACACGACACACGACGTCTTCAACCAGCCCTCTCCGCTGGTGGGCTACAACCTGTTCGAAACCAATCGACCGCTTCGCGATGCGTTGAAGTTCAACGCGCCCGAGCTGCAGACGGCCGGCTTGCACGAGCTGGGCGAGACGATCGGCAGCGCGGAGATGCAGACGCATGCGCGGCTTGCCAATGTCAACGGGCCGCAGCTGCATACGCATGATCACTTTGGGCGGCGCATCGACGAGGTGGAGTTTCATCCGAGTTACCACGCGTTAATGAAGGCCGCTGTGGGGGCCGGGTTGCATGGGACGCCTTGGGGGGGAACAAATCCGGCAGCGCACGTCAAGCGCGCCGCCGGTTTCATGCTCTTCACCGAGCTGGAGCCCTCGATCCTTTGCCCTATCTCGATGACTTACGCGGCCACGCCTGCACTGCGCAGCAATGCGGCTGTCTACGCGGACTGGGGCGCCAAGCTCGGCAGCCTCTGGTACGACCCTGCGCTCAAGTCGTTCAAGGACAAGCCGGGCGTGACCATGGGCATGGGCATGACCGAAAAGCAGGGCGGCTCCGATGTGCGCGCGAACACGACGCGTGCCGTACGCGTCGGAGGCGATGGCTGGGGCGAGCGCTACGAAATCACCGGCCACAAGTGGTTTTTCTCGGCACCGATGTGCGACGCCTTTCTGGTGTTGGCGCAAGCGCCGGCCGGACTCACCTGCTTTTTCCTGCCGCGCGTGCTGCCGGAGGGTGAGCACAACGCCATTCACATCCAGCGCCTGAAAGACAAGCTCGGCAACAAGGCCAATGCCAGCTCCGAAGTCGAGTTCCGGGGTGCCAGCGCCTGGCTCGTTGGCGAAGAAGGGCGTGGCATCCCGCAGATCCTCGAGATGGGCACGATGACGCGGCTCGACTGCGCACTCGGCACCAGCGGACTGATGCGGCAGGCGCTTTCACTGGCGCTGAATCACACGGCGCAACGCCAGGCTTTCGGCAAGTCGTTGATCGAGCAGCCGCTGATGAAGAACGTGCTGGCCGATCTCGCGCTCGAAAGCGAAGCGGCGACCGCATTGGCCATTCGCCTGGCGCGCGCCTTCGATCATCCGCAGGACGAACACGAGCGCCTGATGGCGCGCATCCTCACGCCGGTCGCCAAGTTCTGGATCTGCAAGCGCGGCAGCCATTTCGCGCAGGAAGCGATGGAGTGTCTCGGCGGCAACGGCTACGTGGAGGAGGGCGGCGAAGGCGTCATGGCTCGTGTGTATCGCGAGATGCCGCTCAATTCCATCTGGGAGGGCGCAGGCAACATCATGGCTCTCGATCTGCTGCGCGGCCTGCGCAAAGGCGATGCCGCGGCGGCACTCGCGCAAGAGCTTGCGCCGGCGCGAGGCGCGCATGCATCGCTCGATCGCTTGATCGATGCGCTGCCTTCGCGGATCGAGGTGCTGGCATCGGAAAACGAAGCGCGCCGCCTCGCGCAAGACGTCGCGTTGGCAGTGCAGGGCGCCTTGCTGGCCCAGACCGCGCCGCCCGCCGTCGTCGGTGCCTTTTGCGCATCGCGTCTCGGCGGCGATTGGGGCCAGGCCTTCGGCACGCTCGGCGCGGGTGTCGATTTCGATTCGATCCTGCAGCGCGCGATGCCGCACTGATCGCAAAACGCACAGAACAAAACCGACACAAGGAACACATGTCCGATCTCATCCTGCACCACTACCCGGCCTCGCCCTTCTCCGAGAAGCTGCGACTCATCCTCGGCCACAAGAAGCTGCCCTGGAAGTCGGTTTTCATTCCGCCCATCATGCCCAAGCCCGATGTGCTGCCGCTGACCGGCGGCTACCGTCGTACGCCGGTGCTGCAGATCGGTGCCGACGTCTACTGCGACACGGCCCTGATCGCCGACGTGCTCGAACATCTCGCACCCGAGCCGACGCTGTATCCCGAGCCAGAAAAAGGCATGTCGCGCATCCTCGCGCAATGGGCCGACAGCACCGTGTTCTGGGCCGCGATGGCCTGGAACCTGCAGCCCAAAGGCGCAGCAGAAGTGTTTGCCAAAGCGCCACCCGAAGCCGTCAAGGCCTTCGGCGAAGACCGAGGCAAGATGAGCGTCGGCAACATGACGCGACTGCGCCCGGCCGATGCTGCGGGGGCCTACAAGTCGTATCTGCGCCGCATCTCCGACATGCTGGACGACAAGCCCTTTTTGCTCGGCGAAATGCCGTGCATCGCCGACTTTTCTGCCTACCACCCGCTCTGGTACACGCGTCGCATCGAGGCGGTCAAAGGCATCCTCGACCTGACGCCCGCGGTGGTCGACTGGATGGACCGCATCGCGGCGATCGGCCCTGGCAAGTCGACCCAATTCAGCGCCGACGAAGCCATCGCAGTCGGCAAAGCATCAATGCCGGGTTCACTGTTGACGGACAGCACCTTCCAGGACGACCACGGCATCCCGCTCGGCACGCAGGTCACCATTCGCGCAGAAAGCTTCGGCCTCGAGGAGACCGTGGGCAAGCTCGTTGCCGCTTCGCGCATGCATTACACGCTGGAGCGTACCGACGACCGCGCCGGCACGTTGCACGTTCATTTCCCCCGCATTGGTTACGTACTCAAGAAAGCAGACAACGCATGATTCAGGACTTCATTGGAAAGACCGCCGTACTCACTGGCGCAGGCTCGGGCTTCGGCCTCGAATGCGCGCGCATCGGCGCCGCACGTGGCATGAACCTCGTGCTGGTCGACGTGCAGCAGGACGCGCTCGACAAGGCGCAGGCCGAGATGGAAGCCGCTGGCGTCCAGGTGCTGGCGCGCAAGGTCGACGTGGCCAACGCGGCGCAAATGGAGCAGCTCGCGGTCGACGTCAAGGCGCGCTTCGGTGCGCCGCATTTCGTCTTCAACAACGCGGGCGTCGGTGCAGGCGGGCTGGTGTGGGAGAACACCGTGGCCGACTGGGAATGGGTGCTCGGCGTCGACGTCTGGGGCGTGGTGCACGGCGTGCGCCTCTTCACGCCGATGATGTTGGAGGCGGCCGCCGCCGACCCGAGCTGGCGCGGCCACATCACCAACACGGCCAGCATGGCCGGCCTGCTGACGCCCCCGAACATGGGCATCTACAACGCTGCCAAGGCCGCGGTCGTGAGCCTGACAGAGACGCTATACCAAGACCTGAACCTCGTCACCGACCAGATCGGCGCCAGCCTCCTGTGCCCGTACTTCGTTCCGACCGGCATCACCAGCAGCGAGCGCAATCGCCCGAACGCGCCGAAGAACGAAGAGCTCACCAAGAGCCAGCTGATCGGTCAGGCCATGAGCAACAAGGCGGTGAGCAGCGGCAAGATCACCGCGGCCGAAGTGGCGCACAAGGTGTTTGCCGCGATCAGCGACAACCAGTTCTACGTCTTCAGCCACCCCAAGGCACTGGGCAACGTGAAGAGCCGCATGGAGAACATCGTGTCGATCACGAACCCGGCCGATCCGTTTCTCGAGCGGCCGGAGATCGGCGAGAAGCTGCGGGCACAATTGCGCGCGCCTTGATGCGGACACCGCTCTCGACCTGGACGGCGCGATCGACATCGCCCGACAGCGTCGGGTTGTCGATCTCGTCGGCCAGCATGCGCGCAGCGCTGCCGCTGGCCATGTCGCCGAGCGCCGTGCGATGCAGGTACGACCGCACCGTGAGTTCCCGCATGCCGCTGCGCGCGGCGAGGCAGTGCAATTCGTCGACCCATGCAGGCGCTTGCGGCAAGCGTTCGGCCACGGCCAATCCGCACAGGACATCGAGCGCGTAGCCCTTGCCCCAGAGATAGGCATCGGGTAACCGCACGCAGCGCGTGATGGTCTCGCTCAGGATCTCGACGGCGCGCGCTGTCTCGCCGCGCGCGATGGCGACGCGCCCGAGCCCGCGGCCGGCGATGCCTTCCCAGCACGGGTCGCCGAACTGGCATCCCAGGGCGAACGCATGCTCGAAGCGGTCGGCGGCAGCGTCGACGTTGCCTTGCAGCAGATCGATTTCGGCGCGGAGCGACTGTGGCCAGGGTACGAAGGCAGTCCAGCTTTTTTTTGCCGCTTCGACCGATCGATCGAGCACCTCGGTCGCGGCCGGCAAGTCACCGCACAGGAGCAGCGCGCGACCGAGCATCGATTGCGCGTAAGCCAGCTGCTTCGCATCGCCGATGGCGTCGGCCAGTGCGACGGCGTTGTGAAGCAGGCCGAGGGCGACGGCATAGTGCGCGGTGTCGCTCAATACCGAGCCGTGGACGATTGCGATGCGGGCCTGCTCGGCACGGTCGGTTCCCGCCAGCGTCGCGGCCCGTCGCAGCCACGCCAGCGCGCGGTCGTATCGGCCGCGCAGGAACTCGACATACCCAAGCTCCCGACAGGCCGCTGCCGCGTGTGCCGGTGAAGCCTGTTGGCCGAAGGTGAGCGCCTCATGCAACGCGGTCGCGCCTTCTTCGTCGCGGCCGCGGGCCGCATGCACCAGCGCGCCGCCGAGCGCTACGCGTGCGCGGGCACGCAACGCCGCATCGCCGGTGGCGTCGGCTTCGACGATGGCGCGGCGCAGGCACTGCAGGCCGGCATCGAGGACACCGGCGCCGATGGCCGCTTCACCGGCTTCCATTTGCGCGATGGCGGCGGCCCGGCCGGTCGCCGGTCGTGCGGTCGGCGCGGCGGTGTCGGTGCGCATCGCTGCGTCGAGCGTGGCGCCGGGCACCACGCCGAGTTCGCGTCGGAACAGCTCGCGACATGCGGCGACCTGCCGTGACGCGCCGACACCGTCCCCGGCGGCGGCGAGGCTGCGCACCAGCAACGCCTGGTAGTTTTCGTCCAGCGGGTTCTGGCGAACCAGCCGGCCAGCCAGATCGGCCGCTTCGCCAGCGGCACCCGCCGAGAGCCGCGCCAGTGCGGCCTCGCGCAGCACCGCCTCGGTGGTCGCCTGAAGATGGCGGCGCTCGGTTGCCAGCCAGACCTCGAAAGACGGGCTGCTGGCGAAGTTCATGCCTTCGAGCAGTTCGTGGCCGAGCCCCGGCGCACTGAGCGCCTCGACCCAGGTGCCCGAAGCGACGACGTCGACATCGACGTACGACCGAGGTTCGATCGACAGCGCCAGCAACTCGCCGCGCAGACCGGCGTCACCGAGCAGTCGTCGCAGCTGGCTCAGGTTCCAGCGCAGGGCCGCCGATGGGTCGTCGGCGTCTTCGAAGAGCAGTGCGGCCAGCTGTCTTCGACTGGGGCGTGTCGCGCGCGCGCTGCGAACCAGATAGGCGAGCAGCCCCCAGACCTTGAGGCCGCGCGGCTGTGGCACGACTTTGCCGTCGCGCTCGACCCGCGGTACGCCGAGGAGGTGGATGGCGAGGCCCATGGGGGTTGCCGTTTTGATGGACTCATGCTTCGGCAGTGGTCGGATCGATGACCGTCACGACGCGCGCCACGCTGTCCGCCGGAAAGCCGCCGCGACGCGCGTGCTCGCGCACCAGGGCCTCGTCGTCCGCGTTGTAGATGCAATAGATCTTGTCGCCGGTGACATAGCTCTGGACCCATTGCACGCCGGTCCCGAGTTCCTGCAGTACGCCGCACGATTTTTGCGAGATGGCTTGCAATTCAGCGGGCTTCGACGCTCCGACGCCGGCGATTGCACGTTCGATCACGAATTTGGGCATGGCTCGCTCCTGGTGAAAAAAGTTGATGGAGCCTCGAAGGTATGCAACGGCCGTGTGAGCGAACGTGTGACGTGATCGTCTCCCAAACAGGAGCGCTCAACCGTCCGGATGTTCCCTGGCAAACCGCTTTTCAACGCTGATCAGACGCGACACCATCACGTGCGAGATGATGTTGACACCGATCCCGCCGAACATCAACGGAAAGAGATAGAGCGCGAACGAGATTTCCGAACCGAAGACGATGTCCTGGGCGGGCGGGAGCGCGGCACGCGCTGCGACGGCCGTGTGGTGCAGGAAGACGACGTCGAATCCAGCGATGGCCACCAGCGTGATGCCCAGAAGCAGCACGGTCCAACGCGAGATGGTTCATTGTTTTCGTCGGGTGAAGCCCGGCCCTCCCGACATCGTCTGCGATCAGACTTCGACTCCGGGCAGGCTCAAAAGTGCGTGCCGACAATGAACTTCAGAGTCCATTTGTCGGCCTCTTTGGTGATGCCTTTGCCGATGCCCAGGTTCACGTCGAAGCCGGTGAATTCATGATCGACAACAGCAAACAAGGTCTTGCTGTTTTTACTCAAGGAATCGAGGTGTCGAAGCGGCCCCAGTTCGTTGTAGGTTTCAAAACCGATCTGCGTTTTTGCATCGATCGCGTAGGCCACTTTGGCATCCACGTCGAACGTGACTGGGCCACCGCCTCGCGAAATGCTCCAGTCGAAGTTGGGATTGACGGCAAGTGTCCAAGGGCCGGTGCGATAGCCGAAGATGCCCTTGAGTTCTGCATTCCACGGCGTAGGCGACACCCGCAGGTCAGTTCGCCCGACTTCCAGATTCGCACCCCAGAAAAAGCCCTGCTCCTTGTCGTGTGGGGCGAT